>SKOR01000058.1 GCA_007119965.1 Syntrophomonadaceae bacterium | reverse complement strand
TGTGTGGGGAGGTAATACTATTACAAAGGATAACGATCAGGTCATCAATGAAACCGAGGCGATTATAACCCAGGTTCAGGGTGTTGTATCGGGCAGGATTGTAAGCCGGGATAACGAGATTCTGGAGATCCATGTGCTGGCCGACGGGACGCGCTCCCCCAAACAAATTGTCCGGGATATTGAATCGGCTGTGCTTGTAAAAGTTGGGCTGGAACTGGATCATAAAAAAATCAGCGTTGCCCAACTTGATCCTGAACTGGCCGTGCCTGCTGAAACAGGGGTAAGATTCCTGTTCCAGGGAATCAGTTACAGCTCTGTCAATGGTAATACAGCAGTGGAGATTACTATTGGTACAGGCAATCAATCCTATACTGCTGAAATTTCCGGGCCCAATAACTCGCAAAACCGCATCCGTTTGACAGCTTCAGCAACGTTATCGGCTGTCGAAAATTCTATGGGCGTGGAAGGCATGCTGACTGTAAATGATGTCCAAAAAATCCATTTAGGCGGTAATTCAGCAATTGCCGCTGCAATCTGCCTTAAGCTGAACAATCATGAAGAAACTCTATTGGGAACTGCGCTCAATAAAGGAGATGATCTGGAATCTACAGTACGCGCATCTCTGGATGCTGTTAACAGAAGGCTCACTTTTATAAAAAGCAATTAAGCTTTGAAGTCGGCAGCAGATGCACTCAGGGATTAATTTTTATGAGCGGAAACTGAGCGGAGCGTCGCCAGCGGCTATAGCGGAACACCGTTGAGCTAACTGGCAAAGGGGGCTTAATCATGAAAATGACCCTGATTAAGGCGCTCATTACACTGACCGGACTTATTCTCGCCGGCGCAGCTGTATTCAAGTGGTAGTATAAAAAAATCTGTCTGCCGACTTCAATTTAAACAAGGTGACTACACGTGGATGATAAAACACCCAAAAAAGCTTTTATATATATAATAACTCTGGCCAGTACCGCAATATTTATACTCGGCTACACATTTACTTTGATGGATTGGCTCCAGGTAGAGTGGTTTCCTATTATTGTATTCCTGGCCCTGATTATTCTTTCTGATTCATTTCCGGTAAATCTCCCTCGCGGAGGCAGTGTCACCGTCAGTTTTGCTACAATAGCAGCTTCAATTATCCTGTTTCAACCCTTTATAGTGATCCTGATCTCAATATTTTTAGAGTTCGTTTTAGTTATCAGGGAATCAAACCGCCTTAAACATGTATTTAATTCATCACAACTTGCTGTTTCTTCCGGAACTGCAGCCTTGCTTTATCAATATTTTTCCCCTCCGTTAGCAGATATTACAATCAACCATTTCTTTGCTTTTATAGCTTCTATAGCTGTCTTTTTCGTTTTAAACATCATTTTCGTTACAATGATACTTTCATTCACTCAGAAAGAAAAGCCGAGCACGATCTGGTTGACTAATATAAAGTGGGCAACCCTGACCTTCTTGAGCATGGCGCCGCTGGGCGCGTTAATTGCGGTAATTTATATCAATATCGGCTTCTGGGGCCTGGTTCTTTTCCTGCTGCCCTTGATTATTGCCCGCCATTCTTTCCAGTCGTATATTAGCATGCGGGAAGCTTTTCTCGATACAATCAAAAGCCTTTCGCTTGCCATCGATGCCAAGGATCCTTACACGAAAGGCCATTCTTCCCGGGTAGCTGACTATGTAACTGCCTTAAGCAGAGAATTGAATCTTCCTGCAGACAGGGTGGAATTTTTGCACTATATAGCGATGATCCATGATGTCGGAAAAGTTACTGTTCCCGAACATATCCTTAAAAAAGAAGCTCCTCTTTCTCCTGAAGAAGACTCTATAATGAAAACGCACAGCCCGGCGGGGGCAGAAATTATTAAAGATGTAAAATATTTTGCCCCGGGATCTGATATTATAAGGCATCATCACGAGCGCTGGGACGGCGCCGGTTACCCCAACCGACTAAGGGGCGAAGAGATACCTGAAGGCGCCCGAATTTTATCGGTTGCCGATGCTTTTGATGCTATGACCAGTGATCGTCCTTACCGCAAAGCTATGAAGCCGCAGGTTGCCCTGCGAGAACTGCAGGGTTGCTCCGGAGCCCAATTTGACCCCGAGGTTGTCAGGGCTTTTACCCATATTTACCCCAGGCTCTGCGCTGAAGCTCAAAATGATAACAGCGACCTTGATATAGCTACCCGTGAGGCCCTTACACGCATCTAACCGGCTGATTATTCCAGCAGGCAATACCTTAATTTAGGCTTGGAGGTTTCTTATTTGCTCTGGGAAGCGGTAATTCTGGGGGTTATTATCGGATGGCTCCGAAAAGGTAAACTTAAATACTTGAGCCGGATAACTTTGCCCGGCTGGCCTTTGATTCTGGCAGCCGTTCTTGTGCAGGGAACAATCTGGTTCGATTTTACAACTTCAAACAGTTTCCTGGCCGCACTATACCCATTCCTCTATATTCTATCTTTTGTGCTGCTTGTGCTGTTTTTTTTCATTCAGGGCGGCCAGCCCGGTTTTGTAATTATTGGGCTCGGCATACTGCTTAATACCATGGTGATTGCTGCGAACGAAGGCATGATGCCTGTTGACAGCACCCGGTTGCCTTCGCACGTAGTTGAAGAATTGGCTTCCGGGGAAAAGAGCCCTTTTTATACGGTTATCGATGACGATACCCGCCTGGAGTTGCTTGGAGACCGCATCCCGGTGCCCTACAGCCGCAGCCAACTGCTCAGCATCGGTGATATTGTCCTGGCTGCCGGAGCAGTCATTCTTATCCAGCATAATATGATAATAAAAAAACCTGAAAGAAAATGGCGCAGATAATTTATTAGCTGTTACCCTGTCCTGGAATCTTAACGAAAAAAACCACCGTGAAGGTGGTTTTAAATTAGTGTAACCCTAATTTTTGTTCTACTGGTGCCGGAGACCGGAATCGAACCGGTACGACCATGGTATGGCCGAGGGATTTTAAGTCCCTTGCGTCTGCCTGTTCCGCCACTCCGGCGATAGTTGGAGGCGACACCCGGATTCGAACCGGGGATGGAGGATTTGCAGTCCTCTGCCTTACCACTTGGCTATGTCGCCAAAAAAATGGAGCGGAAGACGAGATTCGAACTCGCGACCCTCGCCTTGGCAAGGCGATGCTCTACCACTGAGCTACTCCCGC
>SKOR01000068.1 GCA_007119965.1 Syntrophomonadaceae bacterium | reverse complement strand
TACACTGCGCGGTGAGTACAGGGAAGGGGCGGCCCTCCGGGAGAACCTCAACACCAGGGCCTTGGAAATGCTTTCCGGGCCGCTGCGCGAGGGTGATCTTGAGTATAGCGGCAATGAAGTATACCAGAATTACCTGGGCAATGAAGTGCTCGGTGCCGTTGAGGTAACCATGCTTGGCGATATGCCCGCCGGCCTGGTTGTGGAGATTGATTCGGCCGAAGCATTTGCGGCAGTGAACGCCATGCGTAACTTTATACTGAGCATTATTGCATTCAGCGTAATCGCAGTAATTGTAGTTGGCTTTATTGTTGCAACGGGGATTGCAAAGCCGGTGCAGCAGGTGGCCCAGGTAGCCGGAAAGATCGCCGGTGGCGATTTCACAGTGGAAACGAAGGTGAAACGAAAAGATGAAATCGGCCAGCTGGCCCAGGCATTTAATACGATGAGTGAAAGCCTGCGCAGTTTAATCAGCCAGGCGGTGGAAATGTCAACCGGCGTTAACAGCGGGAGTGAGTCGGTATCCGCAGCTTCCGAAGAAATGAGTTCCTCGCTGGAAGAATTATCTGCTTCTACAAATGAGTTTGCCAGTAATGCTGAAAACCTGAGCAACAACTCACAAACAATGACTGAAGCAAATGCCCGTATTTTAGAACAGGCAGAAGAAGGCAACAAGGCAATCGAGGAAGCGGTCAACCAGATGCAGGTAATTAATAACCGGGTCAGTGAGCTGCAGGAGGTGATTACCGAAGTTGACCAGCGCTCAAACGATATAGGTAAAATATTGAGTGTGATTACTGATATAGCAGACCAGACAAACCTGCTGGCCCTGAATGCTGCTATTGAAGCGGCACGGGCAGGTGAACAGGGCCGGGGTTTTGCGGTGGTTGCAGAGGAGGTCCGCAAACTGGCCGAGCAGTCAGCTGAAGCCGCGAAGGAAATAGGCTCGCTGATTACCGCTACCCAGGAAGAAAGCAAAAAGGCGCTCGACAGTATGACCTTAGGCGTAAAAGATGTTGAGTCAGGCACAGAAGTTGTCTCCCGGACCGGAATGACCTTTGCCGAGATCCTTAATAATGTCAGTAATACTTCAAAACAGGTCGAAGAAACCGCTGCGGCAGCCCAGGAGCTTAGTTCAGGAAGCGAAGAAATGGCTGCTTCGATTGAAGAACAATCTTCAACCATGGAAGAAATGGCCGCTACCGCAGAAGAATTGCGGGCATCGGCAGAAAGGCTTTACGAGGAACTGCAGAAATTTAAATACCAGTAAAAAGCGGGTTAAAAAGAGTTGTTGCAAGTTAAAAAGGTGGCAGGATTTATCTCTTTGGCATGGCCTGCCACCCAAAAAAAATAATAATTAATGTCTTTACCCGGGCTGCTAAATGATGTTCAGGCGCTTCCGAAAGAGCGGTAAAGAGCTGCTGCGCTCCAGCTGCCGGAAACTCACAGGGCAGCTGAAATACTAATTATCTTATATGCCTTGGCTATTTAATCCTGATGATGTACAATGGGCTAGTACTTAATCAACCGGGTTATTCAACCCGGCAATTATCTTTAAGATAGCGGAGGCCGCGGTATGCCCCTTTTACGAACTATCATAATAGAAGATTCAGAAGATGACTTGCTGCTGCTTTTAAGGGCTTTGAAAAAGGGCGGGTTTGATACCGTCTATACCCGCGTAGAAACTAGTGAAGGCCTGCAGAAAGCCCTGGATGACAATAAATGGCAAATGGTTATAAGCGATCATGCCATGCCTTGCTTTAGCGCTCCCGAAGCGCTGCAGATTTTAAAAGAAAGCAACCGGGACCTGCCCTTCATCATAGTTTCCGGAACAATCGGTGAAACTGTTGCCGTGGACGCTATGAAGGCTGGAGCTCATGATTATATTATGAAAGATAACCTGGCCCGCCTGGCCCCTGCCGTTGAACGGGAAATACACGATGCTGCTGTCCGGGCTCAGCACAGGCAGGACAGGGAAGAACTTACTTTTTTGACCCTGCACGACCGAATGACCGGCCTTTATAACCGGGTTTACCTGGAAAACGAACTTCAGAGGCTGGAAGGGGGCCGTGAATACCCGGTGCTCATTATATCTGCCGACTTAAACGGCCTGAAATTGATTAACGAAACAATGGGCCAAAAAGAGGGGGATCGCATCCTGCAGGTTTGCGGCAGACTCCTGCAAAAGTCCCTGCGTAAGGGTGATATCCTGGCCCGTGCCGGCGGCGATGAATTCACTGCAATCCTGCCCCGTTCAACCGATCGGTTTGGAGAGGATATAGTTGAAAGTATTCGCCTGAATGTAGAAGAGTATAACCGGGCAAATGAAAGCCTTCCCATCAGCATAGCCCTGGGCTATGCTGTGTGCGTTGATCAATCGGAAACCCTGGAAGAGACATTTAAGAGGGCCAATAAGTATCTCCAACTCGATAAGCAGAACCGCAGTGAAAGCACGCGCAACCAGGTGGTCCAGGCTTTGCTGGCCGCCCTCTCCGAGCGCGATTATATCGCCGGCGGGCATGCTGACCGGCTCCAGGAACTTTGCGTCAAAATGGGTGAAGCTGTCGGGCTGGATAAACATCGTATTACTGCACTGTCTCTCGTTGCCCAGGTTCACGATCTGGGTAAAGTTGGCATTCCTGATCATATTCTTTTTAAAAAAGAAGGTTTAAGCGATCAGGAATGGGCGGTCATGCGGCAGCATCCCGAAAAAGGGTACCGCATTGCCCAGTCTTCGCCGGATTTGGCTTTCGTAGCAGATTTGATTTTAAGGCATCATGAAAAATGGGATGGCAGTGGTTATCCTTTCGGCCTAAAAGAGGATGATATTCCCCTGGAATGCCGCATTTTGTCTGTCGTGGATGCTTTCGATGCGATGATTAACGATCGTCCTTACCGCAAAGCAAGAACGAAGCAGGAAGCTCTCGAAGAGTTGAAGCGTTGTTCGGGAACCCAGTTTGACCCTAAACTCGTGGAAGTATTTCTGAAACTGGTTTGATCCGGTTAGCACTGGTTATCCCTGTTCATAAACTTGCCCGCTCAGCGGAAAAACAATATAATATCTAGTGAAAGGCGGAACAGTAAGCCTGTCTAAGCATGGGAGTAGTTAGCGGCCTGGTGGCGTTCCTGGACTTCAAATCCAGTGGCAGGGCAGCCCCCTGCGGTGGGTTCGATTCCCATCTACTCCCGCCATAATAAACGAGTCCGCCCGGCAGGATTTAAAAAAAGCCGTATGGAGCCTGTTAAAGGCTATACGGCTTTTAATATATAGTTATACACTGGCGGCGGCATAAAGTCGGTTGGCGATTACTTTGCCTTAATTAGTTTTTCCCTGTTAAGCGATTCGCTGTATTCCGAATCTTTTTCCTCCATGCCGCCGGGAAAACCGTACTTTGCCATGCGCTCAATAAACGGATCCGGATCAAATGATTCGGGCCCGTGTACGCCTTTCAGATCCCAGATTCCCTTTGCCACGAGCTCCAGCATGATTACCGGGCTGAATGCCGTCTGGGCCACTACTGAATTGGTTCCGTATTTTTGATAGCATTCCTGGTTATCGGCAACCTGGTAGATATAGACCGACCTGCTCTTGCCGTTTTTGGTTCCGGTAACCCAGGTTCCGGCACAGCCTTTCCCAACCATTTTTTTTGCCAGTTCAAGCGGGTCGGGCACAACTTTAACCAGGAAGTCCCTCGGTGTAATTTCGCTGTCTCCCACTTTAACCTTCCTTGTGGCATCGTCCATGCCGCACTCTTTCAGGTTTAAAAGCAGGGTCCTCATTTCACGGGGCACGCCGAACTTAAAGGTAACCCTCTTACAGTCAATAACCCTTGGAATGAGCAGCACTTCTTCATGCTCAACATTGATAACCTCAACATCGCCAATCCCGCCCGGAAAAGAGAATATTTCCGGTTCGGAAAAAATATCTGTACAATACCAGCCCCGGCCTTTTTCCCAGATTACAGGTGGATTGAGGCATTCTTCTATTGTTGTCCAAATCGAAAACCCGAAGGCTACACCCTCATGCCCGGGGATGTCATAGTTATCACCATCCCGGACATTTACTTCATCGATTGTATCAAAAAGATGTTTGGCGGCGTACCTGGCAAAAACATCAGACATGCCCGGTTCTACCCCTGAACCGACTATAGCCATGTTTCCCGCTTTAGCCCATTCTTCATGTTTTGCAAACTGGTAATCACCCAGCTTGATGTTGGTTAGTTCAAAAGGTTTTTCTGGATGCCTTTTGGAAAGGGTCATTGCGCAGTCAAGGTAACCGACCCCGCATTCGAGGCAGGTATCAAAGATTGTTTCGTTAAATGATGGTTCAACAGCATTCATTACATAGGTTATATCATGTTTCTTTATTAAGCCGTTTATTTGCCCGGCATCGCCGGCGTCAACTTTTTCTGCGATAAAGCGGGGGTCGTCACACATTTTGGCGACTTCCTCGGCCCTGGACAGGTTGTAGTCGGAAAGGACAATTCTTTCAGCCCATTCCCCTTCTTTGCCGGCTGTTTTTATAATCATGGCAGCTGACTGCCCTACGCCGCCTGACCCGATAATCAACAACTTCATATTATTCACCTCAGTATGTAATTTTAACCAGCTGATATGTGACAACTGGTTGTAATCCTGTATTGTAATGGGGCCGCCTGACAGGGCCGGCGGAAATTGTGCGGCAGGAAAATCCTCACCGGTTAAGACTGGACAGCGATTATTGCCTGGCACGCATAAACTACCGTAAAGTCCGGTCCAGTCTGCACCGGAACACGCCGGGGCCATGTTCCGGTAACAATTCCGGTGGGCTGGTATTGCCTGCTGCAGGAAAGGCAGCAGGCATTGCCTGCATAATAATCACCCTGTTAATATTTGCTGTTCCGCTCTTCAGGAAGGGTCTAACCTCCGGCTACCCGGGGGTAAACCGTTACTTCTTCATTTCCTTCAAGCAGTGTATCTAAACCTGCTTTTTTATCTCCTACTGTTACAAAAGAAACAGAGGAGGGGGGAATATTCATTATTTCGATCAGTTGTCTGACAGTGCATGAATTAGCATTAACAGTATACTCGAACGTTTCTGCACCGGGGCCGTATTTTTTCAGCGGCCCGCGTAGTTTTAACGATATCTGCATAATTCCCACCTCCCCGCCAGGTATATGCTGCTTACAGGTTGAGTGCTTTCTTCTTGGCTTCGGTAATAATTCCCTTTTCGTCCCAGCCGCGCAGTGCGTAATATTCAGAAAGCATTTTTTCATATTCTTCAAAAGGCAGGTTTTTTCCACTGGTTTTTCCTGTTGTCAGTTTTTCATCGTAGATGCGTCGGGGCAGGTAATCGTCTTTGCGGGTAAAGCCTTCCCGCTCATTGAACAGGCGGGCCAGGTTGTAAACTCTTTCCCCGATTGTTGTCAGCTCTTCGGCAGTTACCTCCCGTTCCAGGAAGATGCTCAGGATTTCAGCCATTCTCCCGGTGCTTATAGCCCAGAAGTCACAGAAAATTGCTGAAAATTTTACCGAGTTATCATCCTGCATATCCTTAACCAGTTCAGCTTTTCCTTCAATGGTAAAGGGATCGAGATCTCCAAAAGCTTCCACTGCTGCCGGCCATGCCCGCAGGTGACAGGCGCCCCGGTCGGAAGTTCCGTAAGCCAGGCCCATTGACCATGAGCCGCGCGGCTCGTAGCCCGGTATCTCTAACTTCTTAACATGCATGGCGAAATCTTTGCCGCCGAATTTGTCCGCCATTGACGAAACGCCTTCGGCCAGCTCTGCCCCAATGCCTTCCCTGTTAGAGATTAACCAGGGCATTTGCAGGTATTTATCTATATCGCCAAAGCGTATACCGAAATCATGAATACCCTTTTCTGTCAGCTCCATGGCAAAAGCAACGGCATTACCAGCCGAAATGGTGTCGAGACAGTAATCATCGCAGAGGCGGTTAAATTCAATTACCGCCTCCAGATCATCAATCCCGCAATTTGAGCTGCATAAGGCCAGTGTTTCGTATTCAGGGCCTTCTACCCGGGATTTCCCTTTCTCTACGTAGTTGCCGCATGCCAGGGGGCAGGCGAAGCAGGCTTTCTTTGCCCTGAGGACGCCTTTTACTGCCTCAGAATCAACATTTTCATGGCCTTCAAAAGTCCCTTCCTGGAAATTGCGGGTCGGCAGGATACCGGTGGTTTGGCTCAGCTCTACAATCATCGGCGTACCGTCAGTGTAAGCCCACATGTTTTCTTCGTCCATGGTGTCTTCACGTTTGATTTTATTCAGGGCCATTGAAACCTTGCGAATATCGGGGATTTTCAAGCCGCCGGTTCCCCTGACCGATATCGCCTTAAGGTTTTTGCTGCCCATGACTGCACCGATACCGCCGCGGCCTGCCTGGCGGTAAAGTTCTGAACTGATACAGGCGAACGGCAGCAGGTTTTCACCAGCCTGCCCTATGGCCAATGTAACGACGTCGCCCAGTGTTTCGGCAATACTGTGCTCTGTTTCGTGAGCCCCTTTGCCCCACAGGCCGGCAGCACTGCGCAGTTCGAGCTGATCGTCTTCGAGATAAAGATAAACCGGAACTTTGGCTTTTCCTTCGATAATCACGGCATCGTAACCGGCATATTTCAATTCAGGGGCAAAATGGCCGCCGATAGAACAATCCAGGATCGTCCCGGTTGCCGGTGACTTGGCGGCGACAGCAAGCTTGCCTGTATTGGGCGCAATAGTTCCAGTCAGGGGGCCTGTCATCAGGATTAACTTGTTATCTTCGGACCAGGGATCCAACCCGGGTTTTAATTCTTCGTACAGGTATTTAATGGCCAGGCCTTTACCTCCCAGGTAATCTTTAGCCCAATTTTCATTTAACTTTTCTTTCACCGCTTTGCCCGTAGACAGGTTAACTCTCAGAATGTTGCCGGTGTAGGCCATTATTTATTCACCTCCTCAAAGGTCAGTGCTTCAGTGGGGCACCAGTTGACACAGCTGCGGCATTGAACACAGACTCCAATACCTCTATCCTTGCCGACGATTACCTCGTGCGGGCAAATGTCAACACAAAGTCCGCAATCGGTGCAGAGGTCCTCGTCAAAGGCGAGCCTTCCGTTTTTTTCTACGATCGCGTCAACCGGGCAGGACTCAACACAGCTCATGCACAGATCGCAGGTTTTTCCTTCTACGGTAAGACCGTTCCGATCATAGCAGGAAGTAATTTTAAGCCGGGCCAGGCGCGGATTAAATACCTGCTCGTTCTGGCTGCTGCAGGCCAGGTGGCAGAGCTTGCAGCCAACACATTTTTCTGCATGGAAAAACAATGCTTTCAAAATAATTCTCTCCTTTCCTGTCTTTAATATGATGGTAACTGCATGGATATATCATCTAAAGATTCCATAATATAGTCAAGTTCCTCGATGCTGATTGTCATGGGCGGTTCAATGCGAATTGCAGATGAATTGTTCTCGGCAATTGATACGAGAATGCCCTTTTCAAAAAGTTTTTCTGCTGCATAATAGCATGTCTGTTCATCGATAAATTCAATTCCGATTAATAAACCCTTACCCCTTGCTTCCAGGATCGCCGGGAATCTGCTTTCTATATTCTGAAGCTTGGGCAGGAAGTAATTTCCTTTTTCAGCCGTTTGTTCGACCAGCCCATCGTCAAGAATAACCTGTATTCCGGCTATGGCAGCGGCACAGGCCAGGGAAGTAGCCTCAAACCCCGGTAGATGCCTGAACGGGTTGGAATCCAAATTATTCCAAACATTGGCAGTGGATACAAAAGCCCCTATTGGAGCAATGCCCCCACCAAAAGCCTTGCTGAAGCAGAGGATATCGGGCAGAACTTCATAGTGTTCGATGGCAAAAAGTTTGCCGGTTTGTCCAAGTCCGGTTTCGGTTTCGTCAATAATCAGAAGGGATTTATACTCGTCGCATATTTCGCGAACCCGGGCCAAATAGTCGTCAGGTGGTACGATTACCCCTCCTTTATTATATATCGGTGCGAGAATAACTGCTGCTACGGCACAGTTGTTTGCAAAAGAATCGGCTATGGCGCTTTCCAGTATATTGGCATCCCCAAATGGTATTTGCCGGTAGCCGGGTATATTTGCCAGATGCTGATCCTGGTAATCATAATGAGCAGCGATGCTTAAAGAATTGTCGGGAGTCCCGTTTGAACTGGCAACCGCGGCAAGGATGCCCGGGCGTCCGGTACTGCTGCAGGCCAGTTTTAAGGCACCTCCGACAGCTTCTGTTCCAACATTAGTAAATAAGGGCACCTGAAGTTCCTCCGGCGTGATCATAGAAACGAGCTCTGAAAGCAAGGCGCTTATCGGTTCAGGAAATTCCCGGCAATTTATTATCTGTCTTTCCAGCTGAACCTGTAAAGCTTCGACAATCCCGGAGTGAACCGGCCCGGGATTGTAAATGCAGCCGCTGCCCTGGCAATTTATATATCTGTCCTCAGATGGACCGGTATAAGCAGCGCTTAAACTTTTCCATTCCCTGTTACCGCATCTATCGAGCGATGGTTTATAACTTTCCTGAAAGACCGTCTGAAAGACATCTCCTGATTCTGCGGAGGCTCCCCGGCCTGCCCGTCTGTTATCTTTACCGGTAAGCTCTTTCTGAGCCAGGAAGGCGAGAGCCTTACTTGAAAAGCCGAGAATTTTTTTCACATCCCGATTCATAAGTCTTTACCTTCTTTTTATAAATTTTTCTGTGTCCGCCTGTTTGCGGGGCACGGTTTACGCCGGTTCAGGATAAACCGACTGTTTATAAAACATGCAATTTCAATGCCAAGGCGCATCAGGCGGTTTAATTCTTAAAAGATTATTCCCAGCCATTAGAAAAGCCTGTAACCCGGGTTGCGATAAGGGTATTGCCCATGCTTTCCCGGTATTACGGGGCATGGCTGCTTAATAAGGATAAAAGAAATTAATAAAATTCTCGAGAATGAGATTTATTTTTGGAATGCTGATCTGAACGGCAGGTTATTGGCCCTTGGTGAAGAATATTATAAGGCACTGATTATGAACCGGGTTAACGGAAGGGGCAATGCTATGTCAGGTTTAATGCATATCCAAACAATGGTCCAGGACTTAGCTGAAGCTATTGCCGCGGCTTTGTCCATTGAAGTGGAAATAGTAGATGAAGAGTTAACCGTCATAGCCGGCAGCAGTTGCTATGCCCATAAAATTGGCCTTAAAGAAGAACTGGGCCAGTTAGACAGCAACTTTCTTTATGCCCGTACCCTGCGCAGCAAAAAATCTTTTGTGGTCAGTGATCCGGTCAGCGATCCCAATTACGATCCCTCCTCCCTGGAGGGTACAACCCCGGAACTGGCCGAAATCTGTTCGCCAATTACCCTTGATGATAAAGTAATCGGGGTAATCGGTCTGGTTGCCTTCACTATGGAGCAAAAGGAGCAGCTGTTGTCCAGGATGGATGCAATCCTGTCATTTCTGAAACATTTGAGCAGGTTCCTGGCTGCCAAAGTATCGGAAAGCGAAGCTGTGGAACGCCTGACCCGCCTTTCCAAGGAACTGACCACAATCCTGGAAACAATCCATGAGGGTGCCCTGGCGATAGATGCCAATGGTGTGGTTACCCATTGCAATACGACTGCCGGGATGCTTTTAAACCTTGATCGATCATTGATCGTCGGCCGGAAACTTGCTGATTTATGGGTTAATACACCTGCCCTTGATGTGCTAAAGAGCGGGAAAGAGTACATCGAGAAAGAAGAAATATACAAAACAAAAGGCCGGCGCAGTATGCACTTTATAGTGTCCGTCCGGCCCATAGCCGGCATAGACAAACCGGACGGTGCCGTGGTTTCATTCCGCGATATTTCAGAAGCCCGCAGGCTGATCTATGATTTGAGCTCAACGGCTATGGAGTATACATTTGACGATATAATTGGCCAGTGCGAAGTAATTCAACAGGTTAAGAAACAGGCCCTGAGGGTTGCCGGGGGCAATTCAACGGTATTGATAACCGGTGAAAGCGGCACAGGCAAAGAAATATTTGCTCGGGCCATACATAAGGCCAGCAGCCGTGAAAAGGGCCCTTTTATCAGTATAAACTGCGGCGCCATACCGGAGGCGCTTCTCGAAAGCGAGTTGTTTGGGTATGAGGGAGGAGCTTTTACCGGAGCCAAAAAGGAAGGTAAATCCGGAAAATTTGAACTCGCTGACGGAGGGACAATTTTTCTTGATGAAATAGGTGAAATGCCGCTTCACCTGCAGGTAAAGCTGCTCCATGTCCTGCAGGATATGGCTGTTGAGCGGGTAGGCGGTTCAAAAAAAATACCGGTCAATGTGCGGGTTATTGCCGCTTCTAACCGCGATTTGGAACTAATGATGCAGGAAGGGAACTTTAGAAAGGATCTTTACTTCAGGTTGAATGTAATTCCCCTGCGCATTCCGCCGCTTAAAGACCGCAGGGAGGATGTCCCTGCCCTGGTTGAGCGCTGCCTGAAGAAGTATACCTCAATACTGGACAAACAGATTGACTCCATTGAAAATGAAGCGATGGAGTGTTTTGTGCATTATAACTGGCCTGGTAACGTGAGGGAACTTGAAAATGCCGTGGAATATGCGGTAAATATGGCTGACAGCACAGTTCTTGTGACAGGAAATCTGCCGCCCAGGATCCAGAAAGTTGTAAGGGATCAAAATGAACAGCATTTGAATGATTCGCTGAAGCACCGGTTGGGCAATTATGAACGCCAGGTCCTGAAAGAATTTCTCGATATTTATAGCTCAAGCTATGAAGGAAAACAGATCATCGCAGAAAAGTTGGGAATAAGCCGCGCGACGCTTTATCGTAAATTATCCGAACTCGGGCTCAGCAGCAAATGAATCAATAAGGGTTGAGGGCGATAATATCGGCTTTTTTTAGCAGCATATGGGGCGGTGCGATAGTTCTTCTGTGAAGACCAGCTATGACAGGCAGGGCTTCCATGTAAGCATTTCCGGGACGGATCTAAAAGCTTAAAACTGGGATGTGAGTTAACAGGTGAGCATCAAGCCTAAATTTAAAATTGCAGTTGTTCAAATGAATTCAGGGGATGATACAAAGAAAAACCTCTCGTCGGCAGAAAGCCTGATTGAAGCTGCCGCCGCCGACGGGGCAAAACTGGTTGTTCTTCCTGAATACTCAAGTTATCTGTCCGATCACAACATAACCGGGCATGCTGAACCTATTGACGGGGAAATAATCAGCTTTTTCAGGAACAAGGCAAAAGAACTCAATATTTACCTGCACTGCGGGAGTTTTATTGAACAGTCGGAGCAACCGTCAAAGGCTTATAACACCTCAGTTTTAATCGATTCTAGCGGCCGGGTTGTATCATGCTACCGGAAGATACACCTGTTTGATGTATATGTCCCCAACCAGGTTAACATAAAAGAATCAAACAGCTACAAGGCGGGCAATAAAATTGTGACCGCTGAAACTGAACTGGGCTGCTTTGGTTTTGCTATTTGTTATGATCTGAGGTTTCCAGAACTGTTCAGGGCGCTTACAGATAGAGGGGCGGGGCTTATTTTTGTGCCTGCGGCATTTACGCTTTATACCGGGAAAGATCACTGGGAGCCCCTTTTGAGGGCCAGGGCGATCGAAAACCAGGTCTATGTCGCGGCTCCCGGTCAGTTTGGCGTCCACCCGGATCACAAAACCTGTTTCGGGGGCAGCATGATCATTGATCCCTGGGGCACAGTTATAGCGAGAGCTTCTGAGGGTGTTGGCTATGCGGCTGCTACCATCGACTGGGCATTGCAGGACAAATTCAGGGAAGCAGTGCCCAGCTTGAAACACAGGGTTCTCACAAGTGATAATAATACTGCTTAATGGCTTTTAGAAAATTAATGAAGCCTTCAGGCCGGAATTCGGACAGCTCATTATACTCAGCCCCCTTCTCAGTATTGAGAAGGGGGCTGAGTATAATCTTAATAATGAGTTGGCTGAAATACAAGCCCGGCCGGCAGCTGTTCAAATCTGACCGCTCCTTTACAGGCTCTCATAAGCTAACTTCAGGCATTGATCAATCACATCGGGGCCGAATTTCATTTTATCTACATTGCTGGCGATCTGCGGGTCCAGGAAGGGGTAGTTCCGGCGCAGGCTGGTATAAACTCCTTTTCCCTTCAGGCAGGCGCCGATCTGACCCATGATTACCGGGTCGGGGCCTTTCCAGGGGGGTCAGCTGTTTACGGCGCCCTGGAAACTGGCGCGCTATCTTAATAACATTATCACTGGTTTCCGCCCCGCCCGGGATCCAAAACATTTTGCCGCTACAGGGTTTTCAGGGTTTTTTCCAGGCACGACAGGACTGTATCAATTTGTTCCATGGAAATAACTGCCGGCGGCTCGATACGTATTACCCTGGAGTTGTTCAGGGTTCCCCCGACCAGCACCCGTTGATCGAAGAGCCCTTTAGCCAGGGCAAAACCAATTTCATCAGTGGGGAACTCCATCCCAATCAGCAGGCCCCTCCCGCGGATGTCTTTTAACACGGCGTACTTTTCTTTAAGTTCAAGCAGTTTATCCATGATGTACTTGCCTTTATCTGCCGCCATTGCAGGTATATCCCATTCAACAGTATACTTGATCGCGGCAATGGCTGCCGAGCAGCTCAAAGGGTTCCCGCCAAAGGTGGGTGAGCCGAGAATCCAGGGGTTGTCTTTCATGTTATCCCATAAAGACGGACGGGCTACAATTCCGGTGACCGGCATGACTCCTCCGCCGAAAGCTTTACCCATGATCAGGATATCGGGGACAACGTTTTCTTCTTCTACGGCCCAAAAAGTTCCGGTCCGGCCCATGCCTGTCTGAATTTCATCGGTAATCAGGTAAACCCCGTAGCGATCGCAGATCTCACGCAGATCGGACAGGTAACCGGCCGGGGGCACAATGATTCCTGCTTCGCCCTGGATTGGCTCCACAATTACACCGGCCACCGAATCGCCGACAGCAATAAGGTTGCGAATTGCTTTTTCCATTGCCTCGGCATCAGCGTATTCAACGTGCTGAAAGCCCGGGATTAAGGGGAGGTAAGGTTTGCGGTAGGTGTCTTTTCCTGTTGCCGAAACAGCACCCATAGATTTGCCGTGAAATGCGTTGACTGTTGATATAAAGCATCTTTTCCCTGAAGCGAGCCTGGCCAGCTTAAGGGCCATTTCAACCGCTTCTGCACCACCGTTGCAGATGAAGGAATATTTCAGGTCACCGGGAGTAACCATGGATACGAGCTTTGAGAGGTAACCCCGCAGCGGTTCAACCAGTTCCTGGCTGTGCAGCGCGTAGCGGTCCAACTGGGCCTTGACAACTTCAAGAACCTTTGGATTGCGGTGGCCCAGCATATAGATCCCGTAACCACCCAGGCAGTCGATAAACTCTACACCGTGGGTGTCGCGAAAAACCGCGCCTTCATCTTCCCATTCCACGAAAGAGTAGTCTGTTGAGACCGATTTACGCACTGCAAGAATGCCGGGGTTAACAAAGTCAGTATAGTTTTCTACTGAATCGGCCACTATCCGATCTCTTTCCTCAGCACTGAGCTGCTCCTTTAAAATCATGTCAAGGATACGCCCGCCTTCTTTTATTACACCTTGCCTGTCCAATATCTTTACCTCCTCAAAAGTTGAATTCATTTAACCTAAGATTACTATTGCAAATATCATGCCAGCTTTATGGGCATTGTTTCCGCCGGGCACTAAGATGAACGGTATCTGCCTGTTCAGCTGTCTTTTGGCAGCCCGGCAGTCTACGCCTGCTGTCATCTTAAGAACCGGATGCCATAAAGCAGCCCGGGTTAAAGTGAATCAGTTGGGAAATACGGCAAAACTTTCTGGTCCGGCAGCTTAAAGGCTTGCTTAAATCGGGGCAGTTGGATAAAATAAAAAAGGTCACTGTCTGGCGTAATAGATTATGGACGGCCTGTTTTACCGGAAGAAGCGGCAGTAATGGTTTGCAGCAGCCAAAATTTTTCTGATGCCGGCGGGAAGGGTGACTTATCCCTTCTCGTCTGATATGTACTCAAAACTAAAGTGATACTGACAGGTGGTTGTGAGTAATAGTGTTCAAGAAAAAAAGCATCCAGGTACATAAACCTGCGTTAGCGGGTGAAAACGGGAACTTCAGGCCTGTATACAATATTATTGTCCTTTCCTGGCCGCTGGTTATTGAAATGGGCCTGCACACATTCGTTTGGATTTTCGATACGGCCATGGTAATGCGTCTCGGGGCCGCTGAGGCGACAGGAGTAGAATACGGGGCGCTGATTCTCTTTAATTCGCTGATGATCCTTGGAGCGCTTGGCATCGGGGCCAATGCCCTGGTGGCCCGTTATACAGGGGCAAATGATATGAAGAATGCGGCGCTCACAGGCGGCCAGGCTCTCTCTGTCAGCCTGTTGATTACCATCGTTTACGCGGGCCTCGGAGCTCTTTTTGGCAATCTCTTTTTTGCATCGATAATCAGGGATTCAGCCTCGCTTGCTTTTACCCAGGATTATTTTAATTATGCCCTTTTCAGCGGCGGTTTTGCCCTGCTGCCCCTGCTGGTCTGTTCGGGTATTATTCGCGGTACGGGTAATACCCGCGTGCCGATGATCATAGCCCTGATAGCCAACACGTACAATGTGATCGGAGATTACCTGCTTATTTTCGGCCATTTTGGGTTTCCGGAGCTGGGTGTGAGAGGGGCGGCACTGGCGACAGGCTCTGCCCAGTTGATTGCCCTGGTTCTTTCGCTGGGTTACCTCTTTTTTCATAAGGGCATATTACCTTTTACCTTTAAATCACTTTTCCCCCTGCATAAGTCTGTAATCAAAAAGATTCTGAGATTCAGCATCCCGGCCGGAGCGGAAGAACTGACCTTAAGCGGCAGCAGGGTAATTTCCGCCAGTTGGATTACCATGCTTGGCCCGGTTGCTTTCGCCGCCAATGCAGCGGCTATTGCTGCCGAAGCAATTTCATTTATGCCCGGCCACGCCCTGGCTATCGCAGCGACGACCCTGGTGAGCCAGCGTCTCGGCGCGGGTTTTATTGCGCAGGCCAGGGCGACGGGTTATTGGGCCGTGTTTCTTGGAACATTGTTAATGACCAGTGTAGGTATGCTGTTTTTATTCATGCCCTTCGCGGTTATGAGCCTCTTTGATCCACCCGACCCGGAAGTAGTGCGTCTTGGGGTGCTCTGCCTGCAGATAGCGGGAGTAACTCAGCCGTTCATCGCCCTCTCCATGATTTTCAGCGGCGCGCTTAAAGGAACCGGAGATACAAAAGGGCCTTTCAGAATCAGCCTTTACAGCAACCTTTTTGTTCGGCTGCCATTTATGTACGTCATAATATTTACTTTAGAGTTGGAAGTGTACTATATCTGGTGGGTGATGACCCTTCAGTATGCTGTTAGCGCCCTGCTATTATATATCCGTTACCGTAAAAAGAATTGGGATGAGCTCGAGCCTAAGCCGACCGTTGAAAATGTCGGCTAACAGCTGTTATGGTGAGTAATTAGCGGATTGTTGGAAATAGGTGAAGAAAATGAACCTTAATCAAGGCGCAGATTTAAATAATGGTCATGACTGGTGGAAGCGGGCCGTCATATACCAGGTCTATCCGCGCAGTTTTTGTGATCTCAGCGGCAGCGGCACAGGCGACTTGCAGGGGATTATCTCTGGCTTGATTACTTAAATGACGGGACGGCAAATTCACTGGGAATCGATGCTGTCTGGTTCAGGCCACAATCTCTTCACCGCTGGGCCTGAAACCACATGAAGGCTGCATAATAGACCCCGGTGCGGCAAAATGAGTTGAGTGAATTGGCTCTTTCAGGCGGCCAGTATTGAGTAGATAGCGGGTTACGCCGGCAGTTTCGGGGAAGATGCAGATTTAACGTAAAAAAACATGCGAAGATCGGCCGGAAGCGGTTGCATAATCGAAATATTATGATACAATAATTATCGAGGAGGGAATCCGTGATGGATACAACAAATGATCTGCAATTAATCAGAGAAAAGGCAATCTTGCTGAAAGCATTATCAAACCCTGTCCGGCTATGTATAGTAAAAGAGCTACTGCAGCGTGACTCCTGCAACGTTACTTCAATGCAGAACTGCCTGCAGCTTTCTCAGTCTACTGTATCCCAGCACCTGGGTCGGTTAAGGGATTTGGGGATTATTGTCAGCGAACGCAGGGGAACCGAAGTTCATTACAGTATAAACAGCAAAGAAGCAGCCGATATTATCAGGGTTCTCTTCTAAATGGATTCGATTACAAGGAGGTTTTATTTATGTTAACTGTAACAAATGCCGCAAAAGAAAAATTTAAAGAATATCTTGCTGAAGAAGAAAAAACAAATGCCCATATCCGCATCTATGTCAGTGGAGTAGGCTGAGGCGGCCCCAGGTATGGCCTGACTCTGGATGAGTCGGTTCAAGAAGGTAAAGATATTGTTGAAGACCTTGGGGACATTAAAGTAATCTTCGATCAGGGTATTGCGAACTTTGTAGACGGCAAGGCGATTGATTTTCATGACGGACCGCAGGCCGGTTTTTCAATAACAGATCCTGCAGCCGATCAGAGCGATCAAAAATGCGATGGCGGATGCTGCTAGGGAATCCGGCTGCATTTAAAAAAGTTCCAGGCCTGTGTATTATATACTGGATGCAATCAAACGGCAGGAGGAAACAATGATGGCTACAAAAAAAGAGCAGGTTTACAGTTGTCAGGTATGCACCAATGTCGTTAAAGTAGTTGAAGAAGGGGTGGGAACCCTCGTTTGTTGTAACAAGCCGATGGAACCGGAAGCCAGGAAATAACCGGACTTCGCTGGTTCAGGCAGGTATTTCAGGTCAATAAAAAGCCGGGCTGCTTATTTTAAGCAGCCCGGCTTTTTTATATTCACCGTTTTCATCCAAATGGCGTTAGGTAAATAAGAGGGGAAGGAGTGCCGCTGCAACCATGGCCAGTCCGGTGAACTGGTAAACCTGGATTGTTTTTGCATTTGCTTCAATCAACCTGGGGATATCGTTGAAATGCCTGCGGGCTACAGTAATTGCTTTTAAGGCCAGGGGAAGGCTTAACAATGGCAGCAGCCAGAAAAAATTCAGGCTGAACAGAGCCAGCAGGAGCAGGGAGATATAGGCCAGTCCGAAAAGCAGGGCATAGACACTGATCCCTTTTTCCTTGCCCAGGCGGACGACCCCGTTCATCTTGCCGCCTTTCAGATCGGCTTCATAATCAGGGTACTGGTTAATCCAGAGTACGTTGGCGATGATAAAGCCCAGTGGCAGCGAGGCAAGCACGACTTCAGGGGCGATGGTATGGGCCTGGACCAGGTAAGTGCCAGTGGTGATCAGCGGCCCGAAAGTGAAACCAACTACAAGCTCACCAAGACCGCGGTAAGCAAATTTCAGGGGGGGGAGGCTGTAAAATAGGGCGAAAAAAACACCTGCCAGGCCGAACCAGAGAACATTGAAATCCCTGGCCAGGACAACATAAAAACCGAGCAGGCTGCCGATAACGACCGTGATCACCCCGATCGCCAAATTTTCTCCCAGTGACAGTTTGCCGTCGATAATAGTTTTTTTGCCGCCGCTGAATGGGGTCCTCTTGTCGGCGGATACGAACCGGTCAACCCCGCTTAAATAATCGACATATTCGTTAATCGCGTTTTTTCCTATTTCAAGCAGGTAAATGGCGACAGCGCCAATCAAAAACCAGGGCCAGCTAAAGCTGCCCAGGTGGGTGTAGGCAATAGTGCCGCCCACAGCCATCGGTATCGTCGAAGCAATCCATATTTTAGGGTCGGCTATTTGCCAGAAGCCACTCCACAGGCGGTTCATTTCAGCGCTTTTCATACAGTTCACCCTTTTTCGTGGTCCGGTTAATTACGGCCGGTGTATGAGGCTGTTTAAACCTCTTTTTCTTCCTGCTTTATGTTGTCAAGCTCAAACGCTTTATGGACTGCCCTGACCGCTAGTTCACCGTATTTTTCTTCAATTACGCAGGAAATACGGTATTCGGAAGTGCTGATCATTTCTATATTGATATTTTCTGATGACAGGGAGCGGAACATGCGGGCAGCTACCCCGGGATTGGTTTTGATGCCGATTCCCACGGCAGATATTTTAACAATATTGTTAGCGGCAAGCATCTCCTGGGCGCCAATTTCAGCCGCCACAATTTCGACCAGTCCCTTTGCCTTTGCCAGGTCGCTGGTCGGTATAGTGAAGGTAAAGTCGGTATACCCTTCAATACTGGCATTTTGAATGATCATATCGACATTGATCGCTGCATCGGCCAGCGGGGATAAGATCTGATAGGCGATACCGGGCCGATCGGGGACCCGAATCAGGGATATTTTCGATACGTTCTTTTCAAGGGTGACCCCTTTAATAACTGAGTTTTCCATGACTTCCTCCTCGTTGACAATCCAGGTCTGTCTTTCTCCCCCGAATGACGATTTAACTACCAGGGGAACCTGGTACTTTTGAGCAAGCTCAACAGAGCGGCTGTGCAGGACCTTGGCTCCCAACCCGGCCAGTTCCAGCATTTCCTGGTAAGATATTTTCTTAATATGGCGGGCCTTGGGGCAGATATTGGGATCTGCCGTATATACGCCGTCTACATCTGAGTATATTTCGCAGCAGTCTGCATTCAGGGATGCTGCCAGGGCGACTGCTGTAGTATCGGAGCCGCCGCGGCCCAGGGTGCTTATGCTGCCGTCTTCGGTTATACCCTGGAAACCTGCTACTACGGGTATAATATCATCATTAAGAACTTGCTCAATATTTTCGGTTTGCATCTCTGTAATCCGCGCCCTGGTGTGGACATTGTCCGTAATCAGGGGCAGCTGGAGCCCCATCAGCGACTTAGCCCTGTGTCCGAGGCTCTCCAGGGTAATGGCCATCAATGCGGCACAAACCTGTTCTCCTGTTGCGACCAGGGCATCCTGCTCCCTGCCGGGAGGGTGGTTGGTTATCTCGGCAGCCAGGTTCAGCAGCTGGTCGGTTTGACCGCCCATTGCAGAAACAACCACGGCAACTTTGTTGCCCTTGACCCTGGAAGATGCCACCCCCATCGCCACACGGCGAATATGATCGGTGGTAGCTACCGAAGAGCCCCCGTACTTCTGTATAATCAAAGACATTACCATCACGCACCTTTGCTGCTGCTATTGCCGGGTATAAAAAATGAATGTTATTATTTTCTCATATTTAGCGAGACGGCACAAGAAAAACTTTTGGATCTGCTCGCGTTTCCAAAGGAATCCGGATTTGCAGGTTAACTGAGCAGGTACAAACTAATATTGCTGCCGGTTCTGCGCAGACGGCAGTGATGGCGCTGTCAGATCATCTCCATAAAAGCCTGCAGCCTTGTTTTCAGGGACCCGGCCGGCTCAAAACTGTAGTTGTCGTCAACCAGCAGCAGCGGCAGGCCTTCTTTCCTGAGGTAATCGCGCAGGTCCGGGTAGTCAAATTTATGGGGATCACAGAAAGAGATGCAGTAACCGACGACTCCATCGATGTTGTATTCACGGGCACGCTGCAGCAAATAATCGAAGCGCCCGACCCCGGGGCCGCGGTCTGTGCGTGGGCACTGGAAGTTTATAAAGTAATGCTCAGTGAGTCCTGTGTATAAATCGTCAGTAAGGGGGACATCTTTTTCCCATACCCGAAAGCCGATGCAGGTGTCGTCGGCGACAACCCTGCCCCCGGCTTCTTCAATGATCAGCAATAAGGCGGGATCGTCCATAACAGAGCCCCAGACCATAATGCGGGGTCCTTTGCCCCCCAGCCGGCTGCGCAGCTTTGCTTCGGCTAATTTTTCCCGGAGCAAAGCTGTAAAATCTTCCGGAGGCAGCGTCCCCCCGTCGATCAGAAGGTCAAGAATTTCACTGCCTTTAACCAGGGGCGGGTTTTCTTTACGCAGGGCATAAAGTTCCCGCACCAGTGAACGGTTAAGGTTATAGGCGGTCAGGGTATCTTTTAAAGAGTCCGGGTCAATATCATGGCCTGTAAACTTCTCCAGGCTTTCCTGGAAGAAGCCGAGCTCACGTTTAAAAAAGTCTTGTGCCCAGGGGCTGACCTGATGCGGCACGTTAAACATGTAAGAGTAAGGGAGGGGATGGTAATATGTCCAGATCCCGTAGAGCCGCTGGACCATGTCGCAGCTGTGAGAAATAACCAGGCCGTCTAAGAAGTCGAGCTCGCCCCGTACCGCGCGGGCGAGAATATTGCGCACATAGGTACAGCCGTAAGGTTCGACATAAGCGTCTGCCGCCGAATTGTCTTCACCGGGGCGGCCCATAATCCGGTAGGGAATCGCTCCTGCGGCGCTGATTATCTCAGGCGGGGCAAAGCAGCATAAATAGCCGATTACAGGTTTGCCGCTTTTTGCCTTGATGCGCCGGATCCGCTCTTCGCTTTCAATCGCGGCATTCCTGCCTGCTGCGGAGCTTCTATTGTTCTCAGTCATTGATCTTACCTCCTCCGGCAGCTTTATCCATAGTTTCCAGGAAGGCGTGCAGCCTTGTTTTGATCTGGGCATCCGACCAGAGGCGGGGGTCGGCCATATCACTTTCAAAGATCAGGGATGGGACACCCAGCCCGGCCAACCTGTTCTTGGTGTGTACTTCGCCGAAGGATACCGCCCGGCAGGAACGGGTCAGGTGCATCAATGCGCCGTTCAAGCTGTATTCTCCGACCAGCTCATCTAACAGGCTGCTGCCCGAAAACCCTCCGAAAACGGCGGGATTGCAGAGCTCCGGCATGGTTTCAGAGCCGTAATCGTGCATTTTAACTGCCCGCTGCCAGGTTCGCCTGACCAGGGCTTCCAGGGGGTCGCTTAAGTCTACTTCAAAATAATCGCCGACATTGTAAGTAGATTCGTAAGCTACGACAGCGCCCAGTGATTCCAGGTAGTTGAAAATTCCCATGTTAAACCAGGGCGGCAGCCCGAACCAGATCAGGCGGTATTTTTCTTCTTCTACAATTCCCACCCCGCGGTCGACGCGATCTTTAACCTCTTCATACATTTCCCTGTAAAAGTCCACTGCTTCCCTGTCGCCGACCAGGTACATCTGGGGAATTATTGAGTGGAAATAGTCGGTCGAACCCATCGGGCAGGGGACAGCTTTGCGCAGAGCAAGTGTATCCCGCCAGTAACCCAGGGCTTCATGCGAGAGGGCCAGGGTTTCGCGCAGCAGGTCCAGGTCGAGTTTCCTGCCGGTGTGTTTTTCCATAAAAGCGATCTGGCCGGCTAAATCTTCCCGCAGCAGGGACAGGTAGTGTTCTTCAATCCGCGGATCGCGCGGATCAATATCCCAGGGAGGAGCCAGGGGATCGCTGCTGTAAACGGGAACATCAAAGAAGCGGGTGGCAATTGACTGAAACCACTTCCAGCGCGGCTCGCATATAAAACCCGACCCGAGCATCATGGAAGGTGTGCCCATCCCTCCCGGCAGGGGTGATTCCTCGGGCGGTTCTCCGCCCTCTTTAGTCAGCTTGCAGTAGCCCATGGTGTTGGTAACATATGAACAGAGTTCCTGGGAGTAACCGTCACCTTCGGCAACTTCGATAAAACGGGGGGCAACCAGCCTGCTGGCGCACATTGTGCCAAAATTTTCGGGCCATTCAAACAGCAGGTCAAAAGCTTTCAGCAGTTCAGGGGGTACGCCGACCATACACCAGGCCAGCGGTTCGCTGCCGCTGAAGCGCCGTTCCATCTGGCGCATAAAAAAACGCGGCAGCATTTCCTTCATTTTCCGGGTTGTTTCCAGGTGCCGTTTCGCCCGGCTCATCTCACTCTGGCTCATTCAACTGCCTCCTCGCAAAACAGACTGCTGTCAGGTATTCTTTAAGCCCCTTCCGATATCCTGCCCTGGAGGCAATCTTAGTTAAGATGTTTAATCTGGCTGCCCATGACCGGTATTCAATGTTTTGGCTGTCCGGTTTTCTCAATCAGGCGGGTAGAACTGCCCGGCGAAAAATAATGCGGTCCTGCCCGGAACGGCTGCGCAGGATTTATCTCCCAAGCGGGCTCAACCGGAAAAACAGCCGGCCATAATTGACAGCAGGCTGCCTACGTGCTACCTTATTACTTACTACCCGTTAATAAAAGGAGAGAGCACAATGAATAAGCTGAAGTTGGGCCTGCCAGCCGGCAGTCTGCAGAACACAACCCTCGAAATATTTAAAAAAGCCGGCTATAACATCCAAATCGGGGAACGTTCATACTATCCTTACATCGATGATGATGAAATCGATTGTGTCCTGATGCGGGCCCAGGAAATACCGAAATACGTAGAAGATCAGGTCCTCGATGTCGGACTGACCGGGAAAGACTGGATTAATGAAACAGATGCCGATGTTAAGGAGCTGACCGATCTGCATTATTCCAAGCGCGGCCTGAGGCCGGTTCGCCTCGTCCTGGCAGTCCCGCAGGATTCGGGTATCGAAAAAGCCGAAGATCTTGAAGGCAAGCGCATTGCCACAGAACTGGTCGAAAGCACCAGGCGCTACCTTGAGGGTAAAGGGGTCAGTGCTACGGTTTCTTTTTCCTGGGGAGCTACAGAAGTTAAACCTCCCCTTCTGGCCGATGCCATTGCTGAACTGACAGAAACCGGCCGGTCTCTGAAAGCGAACTCACTGCGGATTATTGAAACAATCCTTGTTTCGACGCCCCGGGTCATTATGAACCACAATAGCTATGACGACCCCTGGAAGCGGAAAAAAGTAGATCGGATGGTTACCCTCCTGCAGGGGGCGCTGTTGGCTGAGCAGAAAGTAATGCTTAAAATGAACGTTCACAGGAGTAACCTGACCAATGTGATTAAGTTGCTGCCGGCCCTGCGCCAGCCGACTATATCCAACCTGTGTGCCGATGAATGGGTCGCTGTGGAAAGCGTGGTTGATGAGAAGACAGTTCGTACTTTAATTTGTGAGCTGCAGGATGCCGGGGCAGAGGGTATCCTGGAATTTCCGATGAATAAGATAATTCCTTAGACAGGGAATAAAGAGGGGTGAATATTATGGAAAAAGAGACACAGGATACAGGTAGGCGCCTGCAGGATTTAATGAAACCACAGCTTCTTTTGGGTGTAATTGCAGTCCTTGCGGTAGCGGTGATCGTTCTGACTGTTATGGTGGCCCGGCAGCCGTCTGCACAGTTGGCGCCGCAGCATGACGATATTATAGCAACGGTAAATGATGAGCCGATTATGCGTGATGAATTATTTGAAGCAATGTATGCCCAGGGCGGGCAAGAAGCGCTCGATCAACTGATAACCAGGAAGCTGATTATTCAACTGGGTGAAAGTGAGGGGATTACGGTCAGCGAAGATGAACTGGACGAAGAAGTCCAATCAATCATTGATGAAAGCTTCCAGGGCCAACAGGAACAGTTTGAAATGGTCCTTGAACAATACGGGATTAGCATCGATGCATTCAGGGATGATGCCCGTTTGAACCTGCTGGTCCGCAAGATAGCGATGGAAAAAATTGACACCTCGGAAGAAGAAGCCCGTCAGTATTTTGAAGAGCACCGCTACCTTTTTGATCAGGAGGAGCAGGTAGAAGCAAGGCATATCCTGGTTGAAAGCGAAGATACCGCGGAGGAACTGATTGCTCTCCTGGATGAAGGCGAAGAGTTTGCAGCGCTGGCTGCGGAGTACTCGATCGATACTTCCAATAAAGATGACGGAGGCTACCTGGGTTATTTTGGCCGGGGCGCTATGGTGGATGAATTCGAGGAAGCGGCTTTTTCCCTGGATGCAGGGGAAATCGGCGGGCCTGTTGAAACCAGCTTCGGTTTTCATATCATTGAAGTGCTTGGCAGGAGCGAAGCGGAAACAGCAGCTTATGAAGATGTCAGCGCTGAAGTTAAAGAGGCTATGGTTGAAGACAGGGTTCCCCCGGTGATCAATCAGCTGGTCCAGACGCTTTATGAAGAAGCTGAAATTGAGTATTTCCTGGAATAACCTGTTCGGGATCTTTCAAGGTGCCTCAGGCCCTGGTCGACAGCCGCCTGTGGCGCCGTGAGCCGGCCAGCCGGATAGCGGCTTCATGGGCCCGGTTTTCGAGTGAATCGTCCAGTTTTGCAGGTTTAAAACCCTGGTTGCGGTAGCTGAGGGCTTTTTCCAGTAAGAAATCAGTCAACCTGGGATTTTTTGGAAGCAGTGAGCCGTGAAGGTAGGTGCCGATTACGTTTTTGTAAACGGCGCCTTCTGTTTTATCAGCCCCGTTGTTACCGTATCCGATCAGCACTTCCCCCAGCGGCTGCAGGTTCGGGCCGAGGTATGTTCTTCCGGCGTGGTTTTCAAACCCGACCAGGGTAGCGGGCGGTTCCCAGAGGGAGCAGTTGATTACAGCATTACCGGTCAGCCTTTTTTGGCCGGCTTCAGTGTACAGATCAACGATTTCCAACCCCCCGATTTTCTCCCCGCGGCTGGTTTTGTAGTACCGGCCCAGCAGCTGGTAGGAACCGCAGACGGCAAAAACAGCCATGCCCTCCTCAACAGCCCGGCGCAGGTCACTGCTGCGCCCCTTTAAATCCCCGGCGACCAGCTTCTGGTCACTGTCCTGGCCGCCGCCCATAAAGAGCAGGTCGCAGTTTGCAAAATCAATGCTCCCGCCCGGCTGCACAGGAACTACCTTGATACCGATACCGTGCCACTCCGCCCGGCGGCAGAGGGCGAGCATGTTGCCCCGATCGCCGTACAGGTTTAAATGCGCAGGGTAAAGATGATAAATAATTATTTCAGCCATCTTTATTCCTCCCAGTATGGCTTGCCCAGGCCCATTTTATTTAAAGTGCGGCGCATTTCAAGCATAGCGGTGTAGGTAGGCAATATAAAGAGCCTGCTGCCCTCAGAGGTTTGTTCCAGGGCCCTGTCGATCGCCGCGGCGGTATTCTCTTCAATCCCTATTCGGGCGGTGTCGAGCCCGGCATATTTGAAGCGCACGGCCATCTCACGGGCTCGCAGACCTGAGACCATCACACCGGAAAGTTTATCTTCTATGGAAACCAGTTGTTCAAAATCGACATCCCACAGCCAGGATACATCGGTGCCGTCGGCAATTTTATCATTGATTGCCACCAAGATGTTGATCCGGTTTTTTTGGGCCAGAATTGTCCTTAATACCTCATTTGCCCCGACCGGGTTCTTAATTAAAGCCATCACTATCGTTTTGTTTTCCAGCTTAAAAATTTCCATTCTTCCGAAAGAGGGAGTGGATTGCTCCAGGGCCCCTCTCATGGCCGTTGTAGAAATATCCAGGGCCCGGGCACAGGTGACGGCGGCTAAAAGGTTGTAGAGGTTGTAGGTTCCCATAAGGTGGAAATTTACTGCAATATTTTCGCCGGGAAGACTGATCCTGACTGATGATGAACCGTCTGGATTGGCTGTGCTGCCAGTCAGCTTTACGTCCGGATCCTGCCGCCTGTAACCGCAGGAAAGGCAGTGGTAGTGGCCGAGATGGGCAAAATAAATTTTATCGTAGTTCAGCTTTTTAGTACAGATGGGGCAGGTTTTCATGTCCCGCCCGGTATTTTCGAAGGTGCCGGCGGGCAGGTCGAGTTCCAGGCCGTAAGTCCACCTTTTTTTGGCTTTGTTTAATGCAATGCCGGCCAGTGAAGGATCGTCGGCATTGATTACTTCAAAACAGCCTTCAGGCTGCATTTCCAGTCCCTTTTTAATGGCGTCAAGAACATGGTCGACTTCGCCGTAGCGGTCAAGCTGATCCCTGAAAACATTGGTGATCACTACTCCACGGGGCTTAATGCTGCTCACCACGCCGGGAAAAGCGCCTTCATCAACCTCCATTACAGCATAGTTTCCCGGCAGGTGTCCTGTCCATGATACGGCTGCGAGCAGGGCCGAGGCTACGCCCCACGACATGTTAGATCCCGACTGATTGTTGATGCACCGGTAGCCGGCATTTTTGAGAATTGCGGTGATCAGGGCTGAGGTGGTGGTTTTGCCGTTGGTGCCGGTTACGATCAGGCTGCCCTGCGGGAGCGGGGCGGAGAGCGAGGATAAAAGCCGGGGGGCAATTCTCAGGGCTGCCCTGCCGGGCAGGGTCGTCCCCCCGCGGCCCAGGACCCTGGTTAAGGCAATCAGGATTTTACCGGACCAGATTGCAGCCAGCAATTTGAGTTTAAAAAGGCGGTTATGAAAACCGCCTGGCTTAACATGCTGTTTCTGATTATTTTGCACTGCCGGCCTCTCAGATCTCAATGCTAAAATTTAGCCATGCACTGCACCATGTCAGCCCTGGTTACGATACCGACCAGCTTGCCGTCGTTGTCAACCACCGGGATACGGTTAATGTTGCGGCGGCTCATCAGCTTGGCCACATCCGGTGCATCTGCATCTTCGTGAACGGAATAGACTTTTTTGGTCATGACTTCTTTAACCGTGGTTTTACCGAATAAGTCGTAGCCTTTCTTCATGCTTGCCAGGTCTCCAATATCGGCGTATGGAGATATCCAGCCGGACAGGCTGGTATGAGGAACAATGTTTAATTTCTGTGAATAGCGGATAATATCAGTGTCGGAAATAATGCCGATGATTTTGCCGAGGTTATCGACAACCGGAAAACCGCTGATCCGCTTTTCGGCCAGCATTTCAATGGCCTCTTGAAGGGTTTTCTCACCGCTGATACTGATCGCCGGAGCGCTCATGATGTCTTTTGCTTTAAACATATTTATACCTCCTGGGATATTAAGGTGTGGCGCTTAAGCTGTATGACAAGCAAATCGCGTCAGGCAGGCTTACCGGTAATTTCCGGACGGATGCTTTGCCGGCCTCAGCTGATAGCTCACAGCTTACTTCTCCAGGTTTGCCATGTAATGGATCATGTCAGCCCTGGTTATAATTCCGATCAATATGCCTTCGCCGTCCACCACAGGAACTCGGTTTATGTTGCGGCGGTCCATTAACTTAGCCACATCAGTGGTTGGAGTATCTTCGGTAACGGTGTAGACTTTTTTAGTCATTACCTCTTCGATCAGGGTTCTGTGCAGCATTTCGAAACCACTGCGAACGCTGGCTAACTCATCCACCTCCGAAAAAGGTGAAACCCGGAAAGAAGACCTGGTGTGGGGAACAATTTTATTCTGTTGAGAGTACCGAATAATATCGGTGTCGGAAATAATACCAATTACCCTGTTATTCGGATCAACAACCGGAAGGCCGCTTATACCGTGCTCATCAAGCAGGTGCAAGGCTTCTTTCACGGTTTGTTCTTTTGTGACGCTTATTGCAGGGGTTACCATAATATCTCTGGTTAAAAACATTAGTATTACCTCCCGGCAGTTTATTTGTACCTGCAGGCAGCTATTATGGCATAACTTTTGGCAGGTAGTTTAATATTTCTACATGCTGCTTTTGTAGTCCTGCATGGCACCGGCACTACGGTAAATAAGTGCGGTCTTTAAATTTTTTGAAAAGCCATAGCTTCGATAAAAATATCCTGAAAGTCGGGCCGGGTTGAAAGTTCCAGGTGTTCCACCCGGTGCGGAAGGTTCCCGGCTCTTTCGCGGATTGTTTTGGAAGCCAGGGCCATTCTCGAACCGTCCCCGGCGGCGTTGCCGACGGCGACTATTTTTTCCGGCGGAAGCTGGGGCAGCAGGCCGATGGTTAAGGCGCTTTCCTTGCGCACATAGTTACCGAAGGCCCCGGCCAGCAGAACCTGGTCCAGGTCATCTATTTCGATTTCAGCTTCTTTGAGCAGGATCATCAACCCGGCATAAATAGCCCCCTTGGCCAGCTGCAGTTCTCGCACGTCGCCCTGGCTCAGGACAATATCGCTGTCAATGTCGGAGTCTTCGGCGGTAACCAGGACAAACTCATAACCGCCCTCGCCCCGGCGCAGCCTGTTTTTAAAACGATCGGGAACCTTTTCAGGGTTTTCTTCAGGGTTAACGAAGCGTCCGCTCGGTTCAATCAAGCCGGCATCAAGCAGCGCTGCGGCGGCATCAATCAGGCCTGAACCGCAGATGCCGCAGGCCGGCAGGTTGTCGATCGTGCCCAGCTTAATCTCACCCTCTTTGTAATCTACTGATTCAATTGCCCCGGCTGCCGCCCGCATGCCGTGTTTAATCTGGGCCCCCTCAAAAGCGGGCCCCGCCGCAGTTGAACAGGCCATCAGTCTGCCGTTGGCGGCCAGGACCAGTTCACCGTTAGTGCCGATATCAATAGCGGCACAGTTGTCTTTACGCTGGTCCATGTCGGCGGCGATAATCACCCCGACTGTATCCGAACCCACATAGCCGGCAATGTTGGGCAGAAATGTGACCCGCCCGGCAGGGTTGACCTTCAGGCCCAGTTCTGAAGCTTCTACTTCAAGCGGCCGGCTGTAAGCGGGAACAAACGGGGCAGGGGCCAGGAAAGTGGGGTCAACGCCCATAAAGAGATGGCTCATCGTCGTGTTGCCCACAGCGGTTACTTCGTAAACCCGGTCGCGGGCAACCTTGGTTTGCCTGAGCAGATCTTTAATAATTTTGTTGGCAGCTTCAATGACCTTTTCCTGTAGCTGCTTTAAGTTTTCCCTGCTTTCCGAAGCATGGGTAATCCGTGAGATAACATCGGCGCCGTAAGCGTTCTGGGGGTTGGTCGTCGCTGCAACGGCGATTACAGAAGCGGTTTTCAGGTCAAGCAGGGAACCCATTATAGTTGTAGTTCCGATATCGAATGCCACCCCGTACATCTGATCGGTGGTATCCCCGGGTTCAATCGAAATAATCCTGTCACCGGCAATAGCTGCTGTTACAGCGTAAGCATTATCCCTCAGCAAGGTCGGTAAGTGGGCAAGCTCGCGCAGTTCAATGTTGAGTTCAGGCCTCTCCAGCCGGCCAAGCAGCCTTTCTAAGTCAGCAGTCTGGTCTTTGACGGCCGGGCGGCTCAGCTTGACAGCCGTTTTTTCAACCAGCGGTTCTGCAGTTAACTCCTCGACTCCGCCGGCCAGGGTTGTTTTGCGCAGGTGAGCATCTTTTTGGATAGGTACTTCTATGGTAATATCCCGGTCTAAAACCCTCTGGCAGGCCAGAACCCATCCCGCTTCCAGATCTCCCGGTGAAAGATGCTTCTTCTCGGCGGTTGTCGGCTCGACCCGGTCCCCTTCTGTAATCTTAACCCGGCACTTCCCGCAGGTGCCCCTGCCGGCGCAGTCGCCTTCAATATAGAGGCCGGCCCGGTCTGCCGCTTTAAGTAAATTTGTGCCTGATTCAACCTCGGCTACTTTGTTTTGGGGGGTAAATTTAACTTTTGGCATAGTTTCAGAACTCCTTTGCAGATAAAAAATAAAGCAACCTGTAAGCAGGTTGCTCCTTCAGTATGGTACGCCCGCAGGGATTCGAACCCCGACTTCAGGCTCCGGAGGCCTGCGTGATATCCCTTTCACCACGGGCGCTTAGTATATTTTTACATTGCAATAATACCATCAAGCCGGGGACAAGTCAAACCTTACCAATAATTTCCAGGATGGGTCGCGGTGCTTGATTTATCAAGATTTTCGCAGCAGCGATTATATTCCGTACTGTCCTTAACCCTGGCAACTATCCGGAAATAATTGGGGATGAAAATGGGCCTTCTGCTTTGCTGTCTGCCGGTCTTATGATCGTGCGGTTGCGTCCTTCGTCTTTTGCCCGGTAAAGTGCTTTATCGGCTGCCCTGAGCAGCTCTTCAACATATAATGTTCCAGGGCTGCAGGCGGTAACGCCAATGCTTACCGTGAAGGAAATTTTATTTCCTTCATAATAAACCGGTGTGCCGGCAATTACTTTTCTCAGGTCTTCTGTCACGACGTAGGCGTTTTCGAGGTTGGTGTCGGGCAGGATAAGCCCGAACTCTTCGCCGCCCAGGCGGGCGGCCGTATCTGTTTTTCGCAGCCTCTTTTTCAGGATCTGGCTGAGGGTGATTAAGACCCTGTCGCCGGCGCTGTGCCCGCATGAGTCATTTACATTCTTAAAAAAATCAATATCGAATATGGCCAGGGAGAGGGCGTGGCCGTAACGTCTGGTCCTGTTCAATTCTTTTTCCGCCATTTGCATAAAGTAGCGGCGGTTAAACAGGGTGGTAAGTTCGTCGGTCATGGTTAAGTTGTATAGGGTCTCCTCAAACATTTTACGTTCGGTTATGTCCCTGATAACAAGCATCTGACCGTAAGAGAGAGCGCCTTTATTATGCAGGGGGAAAAAGTCGAGCAGCAGCCAGGCCGGCTTGCCGCTGTTAAGATTCTGCACCTCAAAGCGGTATTTTTTATCCGATTGCCTTAATCTTTCAGTAATTTCCGGCAAATGCCCCAGTGCTTCGGCTGCCGTTTTGCCGATCAGTTTGGGGCCTAATTTTAAATATTGCTTTGCTGCAGTATTTATATCGACTATGCGCATCATTGTGTCCAGGATCAAAACTCCATCGGGCATTTCTTCAAACAGCCTGGTCCTGGCGATTGGAATAAGGTCCAGGAGCCCATAGCGCACCAGCCCCCCGAAAATGATTACTCCGCTGAGGGAAAGAAAGAAGGGGTTGACATCGATTGCCCAGGGGACCAGCTTGGCCAGGTGAACCAGGAAACCGATCCAGGGGATCAGGGAGCCGAAGAGGACAACCGCAATCTGCCTGCGGTTAGCCCGGTTAGTGCTCAGCCACAGCTGAAAAAAAAGGGCATTGGATATAAAAATGCCCATAAAAACGTACGCGCTGTGAATCCAGAACCAGGGGCCTCTTTCCGTTTCGAGGATCGGGAAAGGCCCCCCGGTATTCAGGGCTGCGCTCTGGTAAATCAGGTTGTGCAATTCATTGGTTTGCATCAGGATTACGGTAATTACCGGAATCAAAAAGATAGCCGCAGCTGCCGGTCTTGTCAGCCGGGTGATTTTCCCGGTATAGTAAAGGGCAGATAGACAGAAGAAAGCCGGTATGAGGGACGCCCCGATATATTCAAGCCTGATCCAGAAGAGCATCGTTTGCAGTGAAATTGAGGAAATCTCCATAGCATAGGCAAGGTTATACAGGGCGATTGACAGGGCCAGCAGGGCAAAAGATTTTTCTCCCCGGGTCGTCCCGGATTTCCAGATATAGCAAGAAAAGACCAGAATAATCAGGCCTGCAAAGATGAGGGGAAGCGCCAGTGTGTTAAAATACATGATGTCTACCTCTTTAATATCACTTATATCTTATCCGGGGCTGTAAGGCAAGTTTTTTAGCACCAGGCAGGCAGCCGGAAGACTTGAAATGTTTCGTTTTCCTGCAGGCGCTTTAATCGCCCGGAGTTAAGTCCGTGCCCGGAACAGTTCGCAGCGGGCAGGAAAAGCCCGGGCAATATGGAATTAGTTTTTAGGCGCCGGAAAAGCAGAAACCGGCCGGGGCCGGCTGAAAAAGTTTTCGGCGCATCTTTAAATACCGCGGAGGAGGTTTGGTTTTGCAAGCAGACTATACATATCACTATCTGCATAACGGGGTCAGGCTGATTTTTATGCCGACCGGTAAATTTAAAACAATCACGATGGGCCTGTTTTTGCACCAGGAGCTGAGCCCGGAACTGGCTGCCTTAAACGCCCTGCTGCCTTCTGTGCTGGAGCAGGGCAGCCGCCTTTATCCCGATTACCTGACCCTGCAGCGCCAGTTAGAAAATCTCTATGGTGCCGATATCGGTACCGATATTATTAAAAGCGGCGAAAGGCATATCCTCGCTTTTACCATGGAGACAGCCCACGATAAATTTCTGGGCGAAAACGGCAGGTTGCTCCATGACGGCATGTCGATTCTCGGTTCCGTCGTGGGCGACCCGCTGGTGATTGACGGCGCTTTCAGGGAAGATTATGTCAGGCAGGAAAAGAACCAGTTGATTAAAGACATCAGGGCGATGCTTAACGACAAGATATCTTATGCCCTGGAGCGCTGCCTCTCTTTAATGTGCGCGGAAGAAAACTTCGGGGTCTATAAGCTGGGGCGGATCGAAGATTATGATAAGGTCGACGCTAAAGGCTTGTACAGTTATTACCGCGCTTTGTTTGCCCGCAACCCGATTGATCTTTATGTGATAGGCGATCTCGAACAGAAACAGGTGCTGGAGGCAGCCGAAAAAGTTTTCTCTTTTTCCCGTAATGGCGAACAGCGCAATCTGCACGACACCGATATTATGCGCCCCGTTGATCAGGTGCGCTTTCACGAAGAGGAGATGTCGATTAGCCAGTCCAAGCTGGTCCTGGGTTACCGTACCTATACGGGCTACCAGGATCCACTCTACTGCGCGATGCTTGTATACAGCGGTATCCTGGGCGGTTTCCCCCATTCCAAACTTTTTATGAATGTGCGCGAAGATGCAGGGCTCGCTTATTACATTCACTCCCGCCTCGAAAAACACAAGGGTTTGATGGTTATAGCGGCAGGTATTAATTATGATGAGCGGGACAGGGCGCGTGAGATAATTGACCGCCAGCTTGAAGACATTGTCGCAGGCAGGGTTAGCGATGCTGAACTTGACAATACAAAACGCGGCTTGTTAAACCAGCTGCGTTCAAAGCAGGATAGTCCCAGCCAGCTGATTTCTTTTCACCTGGACAGTTCGATCGGCGGAAAGACTTACACTATAGAAGAGCTCACTGCCGGCATTGAAGCGGTCGGCCGGAAAGATCTTAAGGCTGTAGCTGAAAGGATAACACTCGATACTGTTTATATCCTGCGGCCCGTAAAAGGAGGCAGCAATTAATATGACAGGCAATTACAGGTTGATAGAGAACAGGGAACTACAGGAAACCCTTTACCATTACCGTGTCCACCCGGGAATGGATGTTTATGTCCTGCCCCGCCCCGGCTATCAGAAAAAATATGCCATATTCTCGACCCGCTTTGGATCGATCGACAACCGGTTTCGGGTCGAGCCGGAGCAGGAATTTACGGTTTTGCCCGACGGGGTGGCTCACTTCCTGGAGCATAAACTATTCGAGGATGAAGGGGGCAATGTCTTTGACCGCTTCGCCGCTCTCGGCGCTTCGGCCAACGCTTTTACTTCATTTACCCAGACTTCGTACCTCTTTTCATGTACTGACAACTTTGAAGAAAGCCTGGGGCAGCTGCTCGATTTTGTCCAAAAACCTTACTTTACAGAGCAGACAGTGCAAAAAGAGCAGGGCATAATCGGCCAGGAAATTAAGATGTATGAAGATCACCCCCACTGGCGGGTCTTTTTTAACCTGCTTGAAGGCCTCTACCGTCAACACCCGGTTCGTAACGATATTGCCGGCACGGTTGAAAGCATCGCCCGGATCACCCCCGATCTGCTCTACCGCTGCTATAACACCTTTTACCATCCCAGCAACATGGCCGTGTTTGTAGTCGGCGACCTTGACCCCGGCCGGATCGGCTGCCAGGTGGAAGAAAACCTTGCCGCCCACAAACACAAGCCGATGGGAGCCATAGTGCGCCAGTACCCGCCGGAACCGGCCGAAATAACGAAACAGCGGACTGTTCAGGAGCTGGTTGTATCTGAGCCGATTATCCTGCTCGGCTTCAAAGATATGGTCGTGGGAGATCTGCAGGGACGTGATCTGATGCGCAGAGAAATCCTGATGGAGCTGGTCCTCGATATCCTGTTCGGGTCAAGCGAGGCGCTTTACAATGAACTTTACAGGGAAGACCTGATCGATGAAAACTTCGACTCCGAATATACAGCAGAAATTAATTACGGTTACACAATGATCGGCGGGGAGACGAAAGATCCTGATCAGCTTTACCGGCGTGTTATGAGAGCGATAGCCGGATTTCTGAAAGAGGGAGTCAGCAAAGAACAGTTTGAGCGGCACCGCCGCAAAATTCTCGGCGGCTACATCAGGCGTTTTAACTCGTTGGAGTTCATTGCCAACAATTTTCTCTCTTTCCGCTTTAAAGGCACCGATTTATTCCAGCTGCCGTCGGTTCTCCAGGAAGTGAGGCGTGAAGAAGTGCTGGCCCTGGCCGAAGAAAACCTCGACCCTGATCGCCACGCTGTTTCCCTGATCGTCCCCCCGAAAGAAAGTTAAGCAAAAAGAGGGTATAAAGAATGATCATTGAGCAGCTGTTGATTTTTTTAACCAGGCGGGTTAAAATAGGCCTATTGATGTGCACATAATTGTGCACAGCTCAACAGGAGGTTTGATCATGAATAATTATACCCGTTTTGTTAATCCATATCTGGGCGAGATGCTGGAAAGCATCAGGCTCGATCAAAAATATGTGCGCGGCGAAGGCTGCTATCTTTATGATGACCCGGGCAACCGTTACCTGGACTGTATTGCTGCCTACGGGGCCCTGCCTTTCGGGCACAACCCCACCCGGATCTGGGATGCGATTGATCGCTACCGAGAATCGGCTGAACCGAACTTTATCCAGCCGTCAGCCCTCGATGCCGCCGGAGAGCTGGCCCGCCGCCTGGTTAAGTTAGCCCCGGAAGGTCTTGAATATGTTACCTTCGCCAACAGCGGCGCTGAGGCGGTTGAAGCAGCAATTAAACTCTGTAGATCCGCCACGGGCCGTGCGGGTATCCTGGCTACCGATAACAGTTTTCACGGGAAAACTTTCGGGGCTCTTTCGGCCACTGGCAACCCCGGTTACCAGTCGGCCTTTAATGCCCCCGCCGAAGGGTTCAACCATATTCCATTTGGCGAGTGCGGGTCCCTCCGGGATGAACTGGCCGAAAATCCCGGTTTTTACGCTGCTTTCATTATCGAACCGATCCAGGGTGAAGGAGGCATAGTTGAGCCTCCTGCAGGCTACCTGGCCGAGGTAAAAGAGATCTGCCGCGAGTACGGCGTTCTGCTTATCTTTGATGAAGTGCAGACCGGCCTGGGCCGCACCGGAACGCTGTTTGCCTGCGAGGAGGAAAACGTTGCTCCTGACGTGCTGGTCCTGGCCAAGGCGCTTGGCGGAGGTGTGATGCCGATCGGCGCCTGTCTCAGTACAGCTGAAGCGTATACCGAGGACTTCGGTTTAAAGCACTCATCGACTTTTGCCGGCAATGCCCTGGCCTGCAGGGTCGGGCTGCAGGTTATTGAAGAGCTGACAGTGAATAACGGGGCGATCTTAAAAGATGTGATTTCCAGGGGCGAGCTGCTTAAAAAAGGTTTGCTGAAGCTGAAGGAAAAATACCCCGGTCTGGTCAGCGCAATCCGCGGCCGCGGGTTGATGCTGGGCATTGAGTTTTTCATGGACCGTGAATATTTCCCTGGCAGCCTGCTGGGTGTGATGGCTGAGCAGGAATTGCTGACCCCGACAATATCTTCTTATCTTTTAAACGTGGAAAAAATACGGGTTGCCCCGACCTTAAACGGCAACGCCGTTATCCGCATGGAACCGCCGCTGACCATCAGCGAGGAGCAGTGCCGCGAAGCGCTGCGCGGCCTTGATTCAATGCTCGAGGTTCTTAATGAAGGAAACACGGCTCAGTTCCTGGCTTACCTGGTCAGGCCTGAAAGTTCCGGCCGTTTTCCGAAGTTTGTTCCCTATCCCGCCGAAAAGACTGTCCCGGGCGGTGAGCCGTCGGAAGGTCGTTTTGCCTTCCTGATCCATGCTCTCGACCTGAAAAGCTATCACCAGTTTGATAACAGTTTGCTTGCCTTCAGCGAAGAAGAGCTGGCCGAACTGACCGGCCGGTTTGGCGACATGATCGAGCCCTTCGTTGCCGGGCGGGTAAAAATCAATTCTGCTGCCGGAAAAACGGCTTACGGCGAATTCATTGGCCTGCCCCGCACAACCGATGAATTTGTGCAGATGCCTCGAAAACAGGCTTTAAATGAGCTCAAAGCAGCTGTAGCAATGGCCCGCGAACGGGGGGCTAAAATTGTCGGACTGGGGGCTTTCACCGCCGTGGCCTCCATGGGCGGGCTCTACCTGAAAAATGAAGGCGTGCCGATTACCACCGGCAACAGCTATACCGTTGTCTCGGCTGTTGACGCGGTTACTACCGCCACGGAAAAACTGCATATTGATCGCTCTCAGACTACAGCCGCTATTGTCGGCGCCGCAGGGTCGATCGGCCGGGGGATTTCACTTCTGCTCTCAGAAACAGTGCCCAGCCTGATCCTGATTGGCAACCCGAATAATAAGTCGGCCAGCGAGAGGCTGCAGCAGGTGGCCGCAGAAATCTACCGCTACCAGTCGGCGCTGCTGCAGCAGGGCCGCACTCTTAAACCGGGCAGCATGGGACGCCGGCTGGCCGATTGTTCCGGGCTGCCGGCGCCCGATGCCCCGATGGAAGCCTTCGAAGCTTTTGCCGAAGGGGAAGGGCACCGTATGGGCCTGATTGAATTCTCTACCGATATTGATGCCGTACTGGCAAGGGCCGATATAGTAATCAGCGCTACCAGTGCCACAGAAAAAGTGATTCATGCCGGAAACCTGAAAGCAGGCGCTATCGTCTGCGACATCTCCCGCCCGGCAAATGTCAGCGAAGAGGTCGACGAGGCCCGCCCCGACGTGCTGGTTATCGACGGCGGGGTTGTAGAAATACCGGGTCTTCCTTCCCTCGGCTGGGACTTTGGCTTCGAGGAAGGCCTGGCCTATGCCTGCATGGCTGAAACGATGATGCTTGCCCTTGAACAGCAGTACAAGCACTACAGTCTCGGCTCTTCAGGAGTTAACCTGGAATCGATTTTGCGGACCAGGTACTTAGCCGAGGAGCACGGTTTCAAACTGGCCAACTTCCGCAGTTTCAACCGTCCCTTAAGCGATCAAAGCTGGCAAATGCTGCTCCAAACCCGTCGTGAACTGGTTGCACGCTGATATTTGTGTTAGAATTAGCAGATAAAAAATAATTGAAACAGATCTGAAAGGGTGGTTCTAGTGGAGCAGAAGAAAGGGCAGGGCAAGCAGGCCCAAAACAAGGAATTCGTAAAAGAGATAACCCCAAAAGCTGTTGACTATTCGCAGTGGTATATTGATGTAATCTTGAAAACGAAAATGATGGACTATGCTCCTATGAAAGGGTTTATGGCCATCCGGCCCGCAGGTTACGCTCTCTGGGAAAAGATCCAGGAACAGCTCGATCGGCGCTTCAAGGATACCGGCCACGAGAATGCATATTTTCCGACTTTTATTCCCCAGAACCTGCTTCAGAAGGAAGCCGATCATGTCGAGGGATTTGCCCCCGAACTGGCCTGGGTGACCAAGGGCGGCAACGAGATCTTAAACGAACCCCTGGCCGTCCGCCCCACATCCGAAGCCATAATCTGTGATTTTTACTCGCGCTGGATTCAATCCTGGCGAGATCTGCCGATCCTGATCAACCAGTGGTGTAATGTTGTCCGCTGGGAGAAATCAACCCGCCCTTTCCTCCGGACCTCCGAGTTCCTCTGGCAGGAGGGGCACACCTGCCACCGCAGCGAAGAAGAAGCTGAAGCAGAAACCCTCAAGATGCTCGAGGTTTACCGCGAGTTCCTGGAGACGGAGATGGCCATACCTGCGTTGGCCGGGCGCAAGACAGAGCGGGAAAAATTTGCCGGTTCCCTGCGTACCTACTGTGTAGAAGCCCTGATGACTGACGGAAGGGCCCTCCAGGCCGGAACTTCCCACAACCTGGGCCAGCATTTTGCCAAGGTTTTCGATATTACGTTCCTTGATCAGGATGATCTTTTAAAGCACGTCTGGCAGACCAGCTGGGGTGTTTCGACCCGCCTGATCGGCGCGTTGATTATGGTCCACGGTGATGATCGCGGCCTGGTTCTACCCCCCCGTATGGCCCCTACCCAGGTTGTTATAGTGCCCATACTGGGCAAAAAAGACCGTGACCGCGTCCTGAAATCGGTCTTGGAGCTGGAAGGCCGGCTGAAAGAAAGCGTCCGGGTTAAGCTTGACGATCGCGAGGAACATTCACCCGGTTGGAAATTTAATGAATGGGAGATGCGGGGTATTCCGGTTCGCATCGAAGTCGGCCCCCGTGATTTGGACAAAAACCAGGTCGTGCTGGCCCGCCGCGATACAGGTGAAAAAGAGTTCGTTTCCAATGACGATCTGCCTGCCCGCCTGCAGCAGCTTCTGGTAGAGATCCAGGAAGATATGCTGGCCAGAGCCCTTGAATTCCGCGAAGCAAACACTCGCAGGGGAGCTGATTACGAAGAATTCAAGCGGATCATGGAAACAGAGCGCGGCTTATACCTTGCGCCCTGGTGCGGAGATGATTCCTGTGAAGAAAAAGTAAAAAATGAAACCAGGGCGACGATTCGCTGCCTGCCTTTTGACATGGAGCCTGAAGGCGATAAATGTTTTGCCTGCGGAGGAAAAGCAGTCGAAGCTGCTTACTTCGCCCGGGCCTACTAGGGCAGCGCCATGAATAAAAAAGAACTGCGTAAAAAAATAATTAAGCAGCGCGATCGGCTCTCTCCCGGAGAAATCGGGGAAAAAAGCAGCCGGATTGCCGAAAATCTCTATAAACTGCCCGCTTATCGTGATGCAGGCGCAGTGATGTTCTTTATTACCTTTGGCACTGAAGTGGAAACCAGGGCCATGGTTGAAAAAACGATAAAAATGGGCAAAGTAGCCCTGGCCCCGAAACCTCTTCCGAAAACGCGCGAAATGATACCCTCGCAGCTTCTGGACTGGGATCATGACCTGGCGCCCGGGGCTTACAATATCCCCGAGCCAAAAGAAGAAGCTTTCCGCCCCTTTAAACCTGAAACAATTGATCTCTTGATTGTGCCCGGGGTGGCGTTTGATTCAAAAGGAAACCGGCTGGGTTACGGAGGCGGTTATTACGACCGTTTCTTCCCGCTTCTGAAGCCTCAGACTCCCCTGGTGGCCCTCGTTTTTGAGCTGCAGGTTGTTAACGCAGTTCCCGTAGATGAATGGGACCGCAGGGTAGATATAATCATTACCGAAGAGCGGGTTATCGAAAGCAGAAAATAGCGCAAAACCCCAAATGCCCGGGTGTTGTAATCACCCGGGCATTTTTGATTGGTTTTATAATTTTTTAGCGCTAAAATAATTATATCCCTTTTCGCCGTACCGCTTAATCAGACTTGAAAAAACCGTGGAAAAGCAGGTCCATAATTGTGGCGGTTATATGGTCGAGGTTATCTTCTTTTTCATTGACAACTTCCCATATGAAACGATCTACCAGCAGGATATAAGCCTTGGCTCCGAGCTGGATATCAAAATCTTTGGCCAGCCCTTTTTCCTGGGAATAAACAAAGGAGCGGGCTGAACTCTTGATAAACTTTTCAATGATGTTCTCCCAGTGTTCAGCAATCGATTCTGATTGGCCCAGCGCTTCCTGGTATACTTTCATGATCGGCTGGTGCTGCTCAGCCAGGCGGAAAGAAGTTAAAACAAGTTCATAATAAGCGCTGCGCGCTTCCTCCTGGGTTTCAGGCGCGAAGGGCACTTCCAGAAGGTTGTAAAATTCGTCCAGGACGTTATCAACGACCTTGTTTAAAATGTCATCTTTTCCTTTGAAGTGGCTGTAGACCGTGCCGTATCCGACCTTAGCCTGCTGGCTGATCTTGGCAATGGTAGTCTTTGCATAGCCCTCCGTCAGGAATACATCAAGTGCGGTATCCAGGATCAGTTTACGGGTTATCCTGCTGCGCAGGTAACGTCGCGGCCTCCTAGGTGTTTTGTTCTCCAAATCCTTAACAACCTCCTTAAACTGATTTAGTATATACTTCAAACTGTGGCGACATTATATCATTCTATTAAAATATTTGCAAAGCTTAACTTCAGCCGCAAAACGTTTTAATGGGCAGAAAAAAGCTCCTTTTGCATTTCAGTCACTGATTTAGTAATATTATAAAGGCAGGATTCCCTAAATAAAGCTTAGAAAAAAAACCGGCATAATCAGAATAAAAATAATTGTGTTCGGCCGCATTAATCAGGTTCTCATCCCGTTATCCTGCAGCTGAAAGGCCGGAGCAACCGGCTTTTATACCAGCCCTGTTTACTATACGCCGGGGCAGGTGCTGTTGAGTTGCTTCTCCTAACAGCGCTATATCAAGAACCAGGAGTGTGCCATGGGTATTTATGCGATCGGCGACTTACATCTCTCTCACGGGCAGGCCAAACCGATGGATATCTTCGGTCCGGATTGGGAAAATCATGTAGAAAAAATTGAAAAAAACTGGAACCTGGTTGTCGGTGACCACGATCTTGTCATTGTCCCCGGGGATATATCCTGGGCGATGCACCTGCCAGGGGCAGCGGCTGATTTAAACTGGCTGGCCGGGCTTAAGGGCACTAAACTTTTAATCAAGGGCAATCACGATTACTGGTGGAACTCTATTACTAAAGTCCGCGCCCAGCTGCCCCCGTCAGTCTACGCTTTGCAAAATGACCATTTTTTGTGGCCGGGGCATGTTGTCTGCGGCACCAGGGGCTGGCTCTGCCCCGGTGAAGAAGGGTTCGACAATGATCAGGATCAGAAACTTTATTTAAGGGAAGCCCGGCGTCTCGAGCTGTCCCTGGAAAGCGCTGTCAGCGCAGTGGATTCCCATATTATTGCCGCACTGCATTTTCCGCCCTACAACAGGAGAGGGCAGCCGAGCGTATTTACAGATCTGCTTGAAAAATTTGCTGTAAAACTATGTGTATTCGGTCATATCCATGACAGCGGCAGGGACTATATCTTCCAGGGGGAAAAAAACGGGGTTGAATACCGCTTTGTCGCTGCAGACGGGATCAATTTTACCCCCCTGAAACTGCGTTGAAATTTTTATCTTAATGGCAGGATTGAGGCAATAAAAAGAGTAATTATAAAGGAGTCAGGGTTTAGGGAACGGGATTAAGCAGTAAAACCCGGAGCCGGGGCTTGCTGAATGTGAAGCGGTGGCCGTGAAATTCGTAATCAGCCTGACCGCGCTTTATGTTTTGTCCGGTTTTCCGCGGCTAAATCCTCTGACTTTAAAGTTTCTATTAGGAGGTCGGAAATTTGAGCACAGAAGTTGAAGCTGCAGAAAAAGTAACCGGGGAAATTGATCTAAGCAGGGTCGATTCATTAGTGGAGCCTTATATCGGCAGGAAGGAAATGGTTATCCCCGCCCTGCAGAAAGTCCAGGATTATTTTGGTTATCTGCCCAGGCCTGCCGTTGAACAGGTATCAAAGCGAATGAACATCCCGCTGAGCAGGCTTTACGGAATAGCAACATTCTATGCCCAGTTCAAAATGAAGCCGCGGGGCCGCTATATAATCAGGGTTTGCAAAGGAACGGCCTGCCACATCCAGGGCAGCCCGAAAATTGCCGAACGCATTGAAGATATCCTGGAAATTGAAAGCGGAGAAACCACTGATGACCTGCGGTTTACCCTGGAGGAGGTTGCCTGTATCGGGGCCTGCGCTCTCGCTCCCGTAATCATGATCAACGACGATCCGCACGGCCGCCTTACCCCGGACAAAATTAAAGACATTCTGGATAGGTATCAATAACATGCAGGAGGAAACAGGAGAGAAACTGATGGAAAAATTTATAGATCACTGCTGTGAAAAATGTACCCATACGAAAGCGAACCCCTGTCGGGATTTTATCAACTGTTGTGTAGAAGGGCCGATCTGCCATAAAAACGAGCCCTGCACCAAAAAAAGAAAGGCAATTATTAATAAAGTAGCCCTTAACGAACAATTTGTAATTTGCTAAACAAGTTCCTGGAAGAGGGAGGTAAGGATAATTTGTATGAGAAACACCTCATGATTTGCGGGGCCACCGGCTGCCTTTCATCAGGTTCGCACCTGGTGGAACAAGCCCTGGTCGAAGAGCTCGAAAAACAGGGCATCAAAGATAAATTCCGCCTGGTTATGGGCGGCTGCCCCGGTTTCTGCGAAGTCGGGCCAATTATCGTTGTTTACCCCGATGAAGTGTTTTACTGCCGCCTGAAGCCGAAGGACATGGCTGAGCTGGTTGAAAAACACCTGGTCGGCGGTGAAATTGTCGAGAGGCTGCTCTACAAGGGACCCGATGTCGATGTGCCTGCCCGCTTTTACGATACAATTCCGTTCTATGCCAAGCAAAAATTTAATGTTTTAAGAAACAGCGGGGTAATTGATCCCGAAAGTATTGATGAATATATTATGCGCGGCGGTTATCGCGCTTTTACCCGCGCCCTGGCCATGGATCCGCCTGCTGTCTGTGAAGAAGTTAAGCAGGCCGGCCTGCGCGGGCGGGGCGGGGCCGGTTTTTCAACCGGCCTTAAATGGGAGTTTACCAATAAAGCGCCGGGATCAAAAAAATATGTGGTCTGTAACGCCGATGAAGGAGACCCGGGTGCTTTTATGGATCGCAGTATTCTTGAAGGCGACCCCCATGCCATCCTGGAAGGTATGCTGATCTGCGGGCGGGCTATCGGGGCCGATGAAGGATACATATACTGCCGGGCCGAATACCCCCTGGCGATCAAAAGGTTGAGGGTTGCCATCGAGAAGGCGCAAGAATACGGTCTGCTCGGCGAGAATATCCTCGGCTACGGGTATAATTTTGAAATGAACATCAAGGAAGGTGCGGGGGCGTTTGTCTGCGGTGAAGAAACCGCCCTGTTGGCCTCCATTGAGGGGAAACGGGGCATGCCCCGCCCGCGGCCGCCTTTTCCGGCCCAATCTGGACTCTTTGGCAAGCCGACGACAATCAACAATGTAGAAACCCTGGCTAATGTCCCCCTGATTATGAAAGAAGGCGGGGCGGCCGAATTTGTAAAGGTCGGCACTGAAGGGAGCAAGGGTACCAAGGTTTTCGCCCTGGCCGGAAAAGTCCGCAATACTGGCCTCTGCGAAGTGCCCATGGGTATTACAATCAGGGAAATTATCTATGATGTCGGCGGCGGGATCAAGGGCGGTCGTGATTTTAAGGCAGTCCAGGCCGGCGGACCTTCGGGCGGCTGCATTCCTGTTGATCTGATCGATCTGCCGATCGACTATGATTCCCTGAATCAGGCCGGGGCGATTATGGGCTCGGGCGGTTTGGTGGTTATGGATGAAGGAACCTGCATGGTCGACCTGGCCCGCTACTTTTTAAGCTTTACCCAGAAAGAATCCTGCGGAAAGTGTACCCCCTGCAGGGAAGGGACCAAGCGTATGCTCGAGATTCTGAACCGGATATCTGAGGGATTCGGTGAACCTGGTGATTTAGAAGTCCTCGACAGCCTGGCCGGCAGCATTAAAGACAGTTCACTTTGCGGCCTGGGGCAGACCTGCCCCAATCCTGTCCTGAGTACTATACGCTACTTCAGGAATGAATATGAGGAGCATATAAACGAACGCTTCTGCCGGGCCGGGGTCTGCAAGGAGCTCTTTAAATACAGAATTGACGAGGAAAAGTGTACCGGCTGTACAGCCTGTGTCAGGGCCTGCCCCGCAGATGCCATAAAAGGCGAGAAAAAAGAACCCCATGAAATTATCCAGGAACTTTGTACCCGCTGCGGCAGCTGTATTGAGAAGTGCCGCCAGGACTGCATCATGATCACACCTGTGGGGAGTGAAGCTGATGTCAGCAATTAAACTGACTATAGATGGAAGAGAAATTGAAGTGGCGCCGGGGACGACGATATTGGAAGCGGCCCGGCAGCTGGGTAAAGATATCCCGACTTTCTGTTACGATCCGGAGTTGCCGCCCAACGGGGCCTGCCGGATCTGCGTGGTCGAGGTTGAGAAAGCGCGGGCCCTGGTTGCCTCCTGCGTTGCTCCTGTCGGGGCGGGCATGGTTGTTTACACCGAATCTGAAAGGGTTATCAATGCCCGTAAAGCGATTTTGACCCTGCTGATAGCCAACCACCCCCTGGACTGCATTACCTGTGAAAAAACCGGGGAATGCAAACTGCAGGATTACTGCTACCGTTACGGGGTTGCCGATAGCGACTTTGGCGGTGAAGTCAAAGAACTGGCCGATGATGATACCAACGCCTTCTTTGTACGCGATATGAATAAGTGCATCCTCTGCGGTATTTGTGTCGGAAAATGCCAGGATGTGATTGGCGCAGGGGCGATCGATTTTACCAGGCGCGGCTTTGTGTCCAATGTGGGACCGCCTTTTGAAGACGCAATTGAAGACTCGACCTGTGTTTTTTGCGGCCTCTGTATCGACAGCTGCCCCGTCGGAGCCCTGATTCCCAGGTACAGCCTTGGCCGGGGACGCCCCTGGCAGGTGGAGAAAACAAAAACTGTCTGCCCGTACTGCAGCATCGGTTGTAATGTAACACTGCATGTTAAGGACAATGAAGTGATCGGCATCAGCCCCGCAGAAGAAAACCCGGTGAACCGGGGGCACCTCTGCGTCAAGGGTAAATTTGGCTGGGATTACCTGAAAAGCGGCGATCGCCTTACCAGGCCCCTGGTCAAATCCAACGGCGCTTTTGTTGAAGTGAGCTGGGAAGAAGCACTGGGCCTAATTACCGACAACCTTGATCAAGTGCTGGACCGTTACGGCAGCGAAGCGATCATGGGCCTCTGCTCGCCGAAAACCACCAACGAGGAGAGCTACCTGTTTCAAAAGTTGATCCGCTCTCTCGGGACAAATAATGTAGACAGCTATACACGGCACTGCCATGCGCCCGCGGTGGACGGAATGATGGAAGCTTTCGGCAGCGCAGCTATGACCAACAGTATCGGGGAACTCTCGGAGACACAAGCTGTTTTTGTCATTGCCGCCGATCCCTCCGAAAGCCATCCGGTAATCAGTTACAGGGTGCGTGAAGCGGTTCGGAAAGGGGCTAAACTGATAGTTGCCGATCCCGAACCGATCGGGCTGACCGACCTGGCGCATCACTACCTGCCCCTGCAAGAGGGCAGCGCCGTGGCCCTGGTCAACGCCATGGCCAACGTGATCATTGAAGAAAACCTGCATGACCGGACTTTTATCGAGAAGCGCACCGAGGGTTTTGAGGCGCTGAAGTCTGCGGTTGCTAAATATACCCCGCGGTACGCCGCCGAAATTACCGGGATCGGAGAAGATGACCTGCGCAGCGCCGCCCGGGCCTATGCAGGGGCTGAAAAAGCGGCAGTGATTTCCACGGTTGGTATGGATTATTCTGCCGGGAATGGCGGCCTGGTATTGGCTCTCGCCAACTTGGCCCTGCTTACCGGGAACCTGGGTAAAGAGTCGGCGGGGCTCTACCTCCCTTACGGTGAAAACAACCTGCAGGGCGCTTCCGATATGGGCGCTTTACCTGCTGTTTTGAGCGGTTACCAACCGGTTAAGGAAAAAGCGATCCGTGAAAAATTCTCCCGCTCCTGGGGCGTTAAGATCAGTGAAGAGCCGGGCCTTTCTGCGGCAGATGTCTTTCAAAAAGGCAGCCAGGATCCGGTAAAGGCGATGTATATTTTAGATGAAAACCCTGTTTCCTGCCTCGGTGGAGAAGACTCAGAAACTGCCCGCTTCCTGGGCGATCTCGATTTCCTTGTTGTCCAGGATATCTTCATGACTGAAACTGCCGCCCTGGCAGACGTTATTCTCCCTGCTGCCGCTTTTGCTGAACAGCAGGGCACCTATACCAACACGGAGCGGCGGGTCCAGCTTACTCGCCAGGCAGTGAAACCGCCGGGTGAAGCTCATCCTGGCTGGGCAATTATTGCCGAGCTGGCAGGTTGGCTGGGTTTCGACTGGGATTACGGCGGACCGGAGGATGTCTTTGCCGAGATGGCCTCACTTACCCCGCAGTACGCCGGTATGTCTTACGAAAAGCTGGCCGTGCAGGGGCTGCAGTGGCCCTGTCCTTCGAAAGATCATCCCGGGACAGCATTTCTCTACGAAGGGCGTTTCAGCCGTGGCCTGGGTCTTTTTTCAGTGGTCGGCCATGAGGCGGCAGGCCCTGAAGAAACAGGTGCCGGCAGCTGTATAGCGGCCCACCATGCCTGCCAGTGCCAGAGCGAAAGCATGAGCAGGCGTTCGGTAATTGACAATTTTATCGTTAGTAAGATGTGCGGGAGGTGACAGTTGATGTCCAGGCTTCTGTTTCCCGATGATTTTTTGTGGGGGGCTGCTACGGCCTCATACCAGATTGAAGGCTCCCCGTCTGCTGACGGTAAGGGGGAATCAATTTGGGATCGTTTTTCGCACACGCGCGGCAATATCTGGAATGAAGAAAATGGTGACCTGGCCTGCGATCACTACCGCCTCTACCGGGAAGATGTCAGGCGTATGGCTGATCTTGGCTTAAATGCTTACCGCTTCTCGATATCCTGGCCGCGCATATTTCCGCAGGGCGGGGGCAAACCTAACCCGGAAGGTTTGGATTTCTACCGCCGCCTGGTTGAGGAACTGCACAGCTGCAAGATCAGGCCCGCGGTAACCCTCTACCATTGGGATCTGCCCCAGGCTCTGCAGGATCGGGGTGGCTGGGCAAACCGCGATACTGCACAGTATTTCGGCGAGTATGCCGCTTTTGTATTTGAAAACCTCGATCTGCCGGTTGAACGCTGGATAACTTTAAACGAACCCTGGGTTTCCGCATTTCTCGGCTACGGGCTGGGGGTCCATGCCCCCGGTATAAACGATTTCAATATCGCCCTGCAGGCGGCGCACAACCTGCTGCTGGGTCACGGCCTGGCCGTCAGTTCTTTCCGTGACATCGAGAGGGGAAACGAACCGATTGGCATAACCCTGAACCTGGCTCCCGTGCATCCTGCCTCGGACAGCAAAGCTGACCTGGCCCAGGCAGAAAGGGCAGACGGTTTCATGAACCGCTGGTTTCTCGATCCTCTTTTCAGGGGTAGTTACCCGCAGGATATGGTTGAACTATTTCTTCGTTCATTTGACTTCGCCCCGGCTCAGGAAGAAGATGCCGGCGTGATTGCTGCTCCGATCGACTTTCTGGGCGTTAACAACTACACCAGGACAGTTGTCCGGGCCGGCGGTTCAGAAGATGATTTCATGGGTAACCCGATCAACCCGCCAGGGTCTGAGTACACCGAAATGGGCTGGGAAGTTTATCCGCGCGGAATTTACGAACTGCTGACCCGCCTGCACCGCGATTACGGCCCCCTGCCCCTTTATATTACCGAAAACGGAGCCGCTTTCAACGATGAACTGAACAGGGACGGGACAGTAGATGATCGGCAGCGGATCAGCTACCTGGAGGGCTACCTGGCTGAAGCGTGGAACGCTCTGCAGGAAGGGGTCCCCCTGAAAGGTTACTTCGTCTGGACCCTGCTCGACAATTTTGAGTGGAGCTTCGGTTATAGTAAAAGGTTTGGCTTGATTTATGTCGATTACCCGACCCAAAAACGGTACTTCAAAAACAGCGCTTATTGGTACAGAGATGTGATCAGCCGCAACGGGCTGGAGGTATAAAGTGGAGCAGAACAGGGTTGTGCAAAAGGCAATTAGCAGGATCCGCCAGGGCGGCAGCGGTTCCAGGGGAGAACTGGAAGATCTAGTTGCAGTTGAAGCCCCCGTCACCATATATTTAAACGGCAGTGAACTGGTTACATTGCTCTGCACCCCTGAAAAAATCGACCGGCTGGCTTTGGGCTTTCTTCGCTCAGAAGGGCTGCTGGCATCCCTTGACGACCTGGAGGCGATTCGGGTTAAGGAAAAAGAAGGGTTGGTCGAAATTGACCTGAAAAACAAAACAGGCCTGGCTGAAAAACTATACGGCAAGAGAACGGTAACTTCAGGCTGCGGTAAAGGAACCGTTTTTTTTAATGTCCTCGATTCGCTGCGCAGCAGCCCATTGGAAGGAAAAATGGAAATAGAAGCAGGTCGGATATTAGGCCTGATGGAATCCCTGCAGGAAAAAGCGGAGCTCTTCAAAAAAACCGGTGGGGTGCACAGCGCCGCGCTGGCCGACCGGGAGCGGATCCTCTATTTTTTTGAAGATATCGGGCGCCATAATGCGATTGATAAGCTTATCGGCGAATGCCTGCTTGATGGGATCGCCACTGATGAGAAGATCATAGTTTCCAGCGGCAGGTTAAGTTCGGAGATCCTGCTGAAAGCAGCCAAGCTGAAAATTCAGCTCCTCGTTTCAAGGGCTGCGCCAACGTCACTGTGCATAGAGCTGGCCGAAAGCCTGAATATCACCCTGGCCGGTTTTGTCAGGGGACAAAGGTTGAATATCTACTGCCACCCCTGGAGGATCAAAAGCGGTTAACTCAGGAAGTTAAATGCTTGCGCAGGGCAGCCTGGTCTTTCTTTACTTCCCTCTGTAAATGCAGTTTTTTGGCATTGACATTGACTTCATCCAGGTAGAAGCCTGTCTGAAACTCGATCTCGTTCTTGGCTGTTTGCTGGACAACATGTAAAAGGGCATCAATTCTCATGCCCGGGATAGCGACCAGGTCAATGGCCAGGTCGATATTTAAAACAACCCTGACCTTGCCGTTTTTTAACTCTGTATGCAGTACTTTATATACACCTGGGATATTGGCGATGGCATGACTGACCAGGTCGGTTATCACGTGTTCAGCAATATAAAAGCTGCCCAGGGTGCTGAAAACCGGGCGGACCACTGAACGTTCCACCGGAAGTTTCCCGGCCTGGGAAGAGTGGAAGCTGAATAAAGAGCGAAGGGGATCAATAATATAGCCCGGAAATTCTTTTTTAATTTCAAAAGTAGGCAGGGGTATTACATGGCGGTTTTCTGTTGCCCTGATCGTCAGCGCTGTTTTAATTGACTCAGGGGTGGAAACCTCTTCAATGGTGAAGTAATAAGCGGGCTTAGGCAGCCCGAGGTTTTCTGCGATTACTTCGGTCATTCGTCTCGAGGTGCCGATAATCATGAGGCGCTCCGGCTCAATTTCCCTGATTTTGTTTTTCACCTGCCCGGCATGTTCGGAATCTTTAAACAGGGCTCTTTTTATAGCTCCGAAGCGGGTGCTTTCCCGTTTTGCCGAACGTCCGGCTAAGTTATAATGGCCTTTGATTAACAGGCCGTCATCGATAATATAGTCAATCTTATGTTCCCTGGCCGTTACCGGTGCCTGATGGCTTTTTCCGGTACCGCTGTGGCCGATTAAGGCGTAAACTTCCATGCAACCACTTCCAATGTTTCAGATTGGCAAAATACTTGCGTCAGCAAGTTAAACTGTTTATTATTATAGCATAGATTATGAAATCATAAAAAACAGCCTTTAACCAATTGAAGATAAGGGGATTACCCGACGTGATCATTATAACCAACCCGCCAGAAAAATTTGCAGGGGAAGCAGTTGTTCCCGGTGACAAATCAATCACCCACCGCGCTGCCATGCTCGGCGCCATTTCCCGCGGCACAACAGAAGTAAACGGTTTTCTTGATGCCGAAGATACCCTCTCCACGATCAGGTGCCTGCAGCTGCTGGGGGTCAGGATTAAGGTCAGGGGCAGTAATTTGATTATTGACGGGCAGGGCATGGTTCTGAAGCAGCCTGCCGGGACCCTTGATGCCGGCAACTCGGGCACTACAGCCCGCCTGCTGCTTGGAATCCTGGCCGGGCAGCCTTTTAAAACGGTGATTACCGGCGATCAATCACTGCAGAAGCGGCCGATGAAAAGGGTGGCGGAGCCGCTTCGTTTGATGGGTGCTGCTATTGATGGTAAAAACGGCGGGGAGCGGCTGCCCCTTACTGTTACTGGCGGAAGCATTCAGGCCATAGAGTATAACTCCCCGCGGGCCAGCGCCCAGGTGAAATCGGCTGTCCTGCTGGGCGGCTTATTTGCAGACGGGATCACCACGGTAAAAGAACCCTATCTGAGCCGCAACCACACGGAGCTGATGCTGGAAATGTTCGGGGCCTCAATCGAAAGCCAGGGCAGTACAGTTACCCTTCGGGGACGGCCTGAATTAAGGGGCGGCAAGGTACTGGTGCCGGGGGATATTTCTGCTGCCGCATTTATCATGGTTGCCGCGGCCATCATACCCGATGCCGAAGTGCTGCTCATAAATGTGGGTGTAAATCCGACCCGCAGCGGGATAATCGAGGTGCTGCAAAATATGGGCGCTTGCTTAGAGCTGCAGAACAGGCGTTACTGGGGCAGGGAACCGGTTGCCGATATCATGATTAAAGGCGGCAGCCCGCTTAAAGGCATCTCCCTGGGTGGGGACATAATCCCCCGTCTGATTGATGAAATACCGGTTATTGCCGTGGCCGCTGCTGCTGCCGATGGAAAGACCGTGATCCGCGATGCCGCCGAGCTGCGGGTTAAAGAATCGGATCGGATTACCGAACTGAGCGGGCAGCTGGTAAAAATGGGAGTGGATATAACCGAAACTAAAGACGGGATGATTATTGAAGGCGGAAAAGGCCTCAGGGGGGCCGAAGTGTCCAGCTGTGGAGATCACCGTATCGCTATGGCCCTGGCCGTGGCCGGGCTGGTGGCAGAAGGCGAAACAGCGGTCCATGACGCCGAAGCGATTAATATCTCTTTTCCGGGGTTTATGGCTGCCCTGCGCTCGCTGATCCTGAAATAGCCCTTAATTGACGCCTGTAGAATCCCATGTTAAAATATGGTTGTTCCTTCCGCGTACTCACGCCCGCATTTCTTTGTTCCTTTTGCGGCAGATTAGGAGAAAATCGATGCCTTTACCTGTTTGTTCCTACGAGCAATATAAAAGTAATCACCCTGCAACTACCCTGCATGATTATCCACATGAGCGCGAAAAGGTTCTGAATATAATTGAAGATGTCCGTAATAACGGCGACAGTGCCCTTATTAAATATGCCCGTGAATTTGATCAGGCTGAACTGCAGCACTTGCAGGTCAGCGACGATGATCTCGCCGCAGCCGCTCAGTCGGTCGAACCGGCCCTGATGAAGGCCATCCGCGGGGCGAAAGATAATATAGAAAGTTTTCACCGTCGCCAGGCAGAAGTAAACTGGTGGGAAAACGGTCCGGGCTGGGTAGCCGGGCAGCGTTCGGTACCGCTGCAAAAAGTGGGCGCTTATATCCCCGGAGGGACTGCAGCTTATCCCTCATCGGTATTGATGACGGTTATTCCTGCTCTTGTTGCCGGGGTCCGGGAAATATACCTGTGCACACCGCCTGGCAGCGATGGGGCTGTAAACCCGCTGACCCTTGCCGCCGCTTATGAAACCGGCGCTACTGCAGTCTACAAAGCAGGGGGAGCCCAGGCAGTTGCTGCCATGGCGTACGGCACCGAGACTATCCCTGCAGTGCAAAAGATCGTAGGCCCGGGCAATATCTATGTGACCCTGGCCAAAAAAGAAGTTTTCGGGCAGGTCGGTATTGATATGCTGGCCGGCCCCAGTGAAATTGTTATTGTTGCCGATCAAGGGGCCAACCCGGCATACATTGCCGCTGACCTGCTTTCCCAGGCTGAGCATGATCCCCTTTCGCGCTCTATTTTGATTACACCCTCCGAAGCCCTCTCCTCGCTTGTCCTCGAACAGATCGCAAACCAGCTGGAGACGCTGCCCAGGAAAGAAATAGCCGTCCGGTCTTTGACACGGCAGGGAGCAATAATTCTGGTTCCCGATCTTAACGGGGCCTGGCCGGTTGTCAATGAACTGGCTCCCGAGCACCTTGAACTGCACCTTGAAGATGCCTGGGGCCACCTTAACAGGATTACCAGTGCCGGGGCAATATTTCTCGGTCCCTACACGCCTGAATCGCTGGGCGACTACTGGGCCGGATCAAATCATGTCCTGCCCACGGGGGCTGCAGCCCGTTACGCCTCCGCGCTCGGAGTAGCCGATTTCCTGAAAAGATCGCATGTTATCTGGTATTCATCTGCTGCCCTGCAGCAGTCGGCGCCCCATATTGCCGCCCTGGCCCGGGCGGAAGGCCTGGAAGCCCACGCCAGGGCAGTCTTAATGAGGAGGCATGGTGATGAGCCGAAAAGCAGCAATTAAACGTAAAACAACAGAAACCGCCATTATCCTGGATCTTAACCTGGATGGCAGGGGACATGCTGATCTTGCAACGGGCCTGCCGTTTTTTGAGCATATGCTTACCCTGTGGTGCCGCCACGGGTTTTTTGACCTGAAGATTGAAGCCAGGGGTGATATCGCGGTTGATCCGCACCATCTGGTTGAAGACACAGGCCTCTGCCTGGGACAGGCCTTTAATGAAGCCCTGGGCAGTAAAAAAGGGATCAGGCGTTACGGTTTCAGCTCCGTTCCGATGGATGAAGCGCTGGTTACAGCGGTAACCGATCTTTCAGGCCGGTCCTGGCTGCACTATGATTTCGAGCTCCCACCGGGTCCGGTCGGGCCGATGGACCCGGAACTCTTCAGGGAATTCTGGCAGGCATTTGTCAACGAAGGTAGGTTTAACCTGCACCTGGTTATGAATCACGGCCTGAATAAACACCATATTATTGAAGCATCCTATAAAGCTGCCGGCCGGGCTTTGAATGAAGCATCATCTGTCATGGAAGGTTTTGACGAAGTCCTCTCGACCAAGGGGAACTTATAATGAGGTGAACGATTTGCTGGTTATACCTGCCCTTGATTTGCATCGGGGCCGTTGTGTGAGGCTTTACCAGGGAGACCCGGAACGGGAAACCGTTTACGGTAACAACCCTGTTGAGGTTGCCCTGCAGTGGGAACACCTGGGCGCAAAAATGCTGCACCTGGTTGACCTTGACGGCGCTTTTACCGGCTATTCCAAAAATGCTCGGGTAATCTGCAATATTGGTGAAGAAGTGAGCATTCCGCTGCAGTTAGGCGGCGGAATCCGTTCAAGGGATGCCGCGGAAAGGGCTATGTCTGCAGGTGTTTCCAGGATTATCATGGGTACAATAGCGATTGAACAGCCCGAACTGGCCCGAGCACTGGTTAACGATTACGGCGAAAGGATCCTGGTCGGTATTGATGCCCGGGACGGCATGGCTGCTGTTAAAGGCTGGACAGAATCATCAGCGGTAAAAGCAGTCGACCTGGCGGCCCAAATCGAAGAGTGGGGAATCAGGGAGATAATCTACACCGATATTCAAAAAGATGGAACCATGCAGGGCCCTGACCTGGAAGGATTGGAACAGCTGCTGGAAAAAACATCCCTGCAGATAATTATGTCGGGAGGCATATCATCAATCGATGACTTGAAATCTCTCAAGCCCTACGGAGATCGGGTTAAAGGCGTGATCATCGGCAAGGCTCTCTACTCCAACCAGCTCACCCTGCCCGATGCCATGGCAGTATTTGGATAATCGTGACAGCTGGACAGATCCTCTTTTCCAGGATCCGGTCTTATCGCATTCCGGCTGACATGAATTTAGAATGAAATGGTGGGACAGCGACCTGTACCTTTAGCCGGTTTGGAAAAACCTGGTTGAGAGGGCCGGCTTTCCGGCTGCATATTATTTATTGGAGGGTTTAATTTGACTGGTCAGAAGAATATAGATACCCTGGAACCCCTGGAAACCGGGCAGCTTAAATATGATCCAAACTGCCTGATTCCGGCGGTTATTCAGGACAATAGAAATAATGCCGTCCTGATGGTTGGTTACATGAATGAGGAGGCTGTTAAACGGACTGTTAAGGAAGGCAGAGTCTGTTTTTGGAGCCGCAGCCGTCAGGAATACTGGGTAAAGGGCGAAACATCGGGCAACTATTTCGAGGTTAAATCGATTTACGCCGATTGTGATGCCGATACCCTGCTGGTAAAGGTTGTCCCGCTCGGCGCGGGGAAGGCCTGTCATACCGGCCGTTACTCATGTTTCTTTAATACCCTGAGTGGTTTCGATCAGCAGGAGCCGGGCGATGGTTGATTACCACCTGCACACGGCGCGCTGCTGCCACGCGGAAGGAACCCCTGAAGAATACCTCGCTGAAGCGGAAACCAAAGGACTGCGCGAAATAGGTTTTGCCGATCACTTTCCCCTGGGTTTGCTGGATTATACCCCGCGGGCCCAGGTAACTATGACACCTGATGAACTTGAGGGCTACATCCGGCAGATCGAGGGTTTGAAGAACAGCTCTGACGGGGTTGCAGTTAAGATAGGGATCGAAGTAGATTACCTGCCGGGGACTGAAGAAAAACTAGCCGCCCTGCTTAAAAAATACAGCTTCGATTATGTGATCGGCTCGATCCACTTCATGGAGGACTGGGATTTTACTCATCCGGTTTACGCCGACTCATATAAAGAGCGCGATTTGGACCAGCTTTACAGCACTTACTTTGAACTGGTCTGGAATCTATGCCGCACCGGCCTTTTTGACATCATCGGGCATATTGATGTAATAAAAAAGTTCGGTTACCGGCCCGACGGCAGCCTGGAACACTACTGGTCAGAAACAGCCCGCGTCCTCAGGGATACCGGAACCTGCATCGAATTAAACACCTCCGGCAGGGATGCGCCCGTTGGTGAATTCTACCCACACAGGCGGCTTCTTGAAACATGTTTTGAAAACGGTGTTTCGGTTACGATGGGTTCCGATGCCCACGGGCCCGGACAGGTTGGCCGCTACTTCACCGAAGCGGCAGAACTGCTCAAAGCCACCGGCTACCGGGAACTGGCAGTATTCGATCAGCGGTTTAAAAGCTTCGTCCCCCTCTCCTGGTAAACTGGCCGGTAAGGAAGGGGGCTTGTCCTGAAATTCAACCTGCATCTATCTGAAAGGGAGGAGGGGCCTGGTTGCGGGAACTTTATTGTGACAGAATTGCCACGCCAGAGGGCGTTTTTTTGATTCTTTTCGGTATCGGCGGGATATATGAAATCTTTTTCCCGGGCAGCGGCCCTGACCGGGAATACCCATACCGGGCGCTGCCCTGGCCGCAGCTGGCGGAGGATTTGAACCGTTATCTAAAAGGTGAAACAGTTGACTGGGCCGGTTATCCTCTTGATTTTAGCGGTTACAGGCCTTTTACTGCCGCCCTGCTCGGCCAGGTCAGGCAGATTCCCGCCGGGCAGGTGTGCACTTACCGCCGGGCAGCTGAGCTGGCCGGGTCACCGAAAGCCTGGAGGGCTGCAGGGCAGGCCCTGAAAGCAAACCGCCACCCGATTATAGTCCCCTGCCACCGGGTTGTCGGCAGCGGCGGTAAACTGGGCGGTTTCAGCGGCCCCGCAGGCTGGAAAGAAATGCTGCTTGAGTTGGAGGATGCGCTGGAAGGGATAAGGCGGGACAGTTAATGCCCGTGCTCTTTAACCGGCGCGATGCAAACAGTTTATCTTCCTGCGGCGCAAATCATTTAATACGCTCTGCCGCTTATACCTGGCATTGAACAGGAGCTGCAGCTGCCCGCTGCGGTGGATATGCCCATAAACTGCAAACCATGTCGAAGCTAATAATTAAAGACTTCAGCATGAATCAGGCCCGGGATCATACCCGGCGCCATTATGGAATATAATTATATGGACGGGAACCCGGCCCTGAAAATCCGGTTCACGGTCTCTGCATGCTCTGACAAGGTATTTACAACCAGGAGGAGGCGGTCTTAATGCGCTATCTTACAGGCGGCGAATCACACGGACCCTGCTTAACAGGTATAATTGAAGGTTTGCCGGCCGGTTTCGAACTTAAATCGGACGATCTGGACAGGCATCTCGAGCGCCGCCAGCGCGGCTACGGCAGGGGAGCAAGGATGGCGATAGAAAAAGATCGTGTTGAAATATTATCGGGCCTGCGCTTCAACCGTACCATCGGCAGCCCCCTGACCCTGCAGATCAGGAATCGCGACTGGGAAAACTGGCAGACGCTGATGGCCCCGGAAGGCAGTGAACCGCCTGGTTCAGTACAGCTCAGCCGGCCGCGTCCCGGCCATGCCGATCTGGCCGGCGGCCTTAAATATAACTACGACGATTTGAGGCTGGTCCTCGAACGCTCCAGCGCCCGTGAAACAGCAATCAGGGTTGCTGTAAGCAGTGTGGGCCGCCTTCTGCTTGAAAAATTCGGTGTCCGGATCTACAGTCACGTTGTCAGCATCGGGCCGGTTGAATCTGCTGCAGGCAGCTCAGAAGTTCCCGGGCTTGCCGCTCAGATTGAAAGTTCAGCCCTGCGCTGCGCCGACGGGGGAGCGGAAGAAAAGATGATCCTGGAAATTGAAAAAGCCCGCGACCAGGGCGATACGCTGGGCGGGGTTCTCGAGCTGGTTGTTACAGGCCTGCCCCCGGGCCTCGGCAGCCATGTCCATTGGGACCGCCGCCTTGACGGCCGCCTGGCCGGGGCAGTTATGAGCATCCAGGGGATCAAGGGGGTTGAAATCGGTTCCGGTTTTGCTGCCGCCGCCGCCCGCGGTTCCGCTCTGCACGATCCAATTACAATTGAAGAGGGCAGCGGAATCAGCCGCCCTTCCAACCGGGCCGGAGGCCTTGAAGGCGGTATCACCAACGGTCAACCACTGGTTTTTCGGGCAGCCATGAAACCGATCCCGACCCTGGCTAAACCTCTGCCCAGTGTGGACTGGAAAACGGGCGAAAAAGTTTCAGGAGCGACAGAAAGATCAGATGTCTGTGCTGTGCCCTCAGCTGCCGTTGTAGCCGAGGCGGTTGCGGCATGGGAGCTGGCCGTTGCTTTCAGGGAAAAATTTGCGGGTGACTATCTCGAAGAAGTCGAAGCCGCTTACCGGTTTTATACAGAACAGGTGGAAAGGCGCTTAAAACCAAACCACTGAGAAAACAGCAGAACAAATTAATTTAATGTTGGCTGGACAGTGCAGCCCTCCCATAATACGGCTGGCGATAACCCGGCAGGGTACTCCGGGAATCTGGAAAACAGTACAGGGCAGGAAAAGTGCGCGCCCCGGCCGCACATCTTATTTTATAAAACAATGGGGTGTTAAAATGACCGGGCAGGAAATAATGGTAAAAGCAGCCGGTTTAACATACAGGGTCCTGATCGAAGCAGGAGCGCTGTCGGGTACAGGCAGTGCGCTGCGACTGCTTTTGCCTTCCAGCAGGGCCCTGCTGGTCAGCGATTCAATTGTCCATTCCCTTTACGGTGAACAGGTATTAAAAACGCTCAAAGCAGAAAAATGGCAGGTCAGCACTTACCGGCTCCAGCCGGGAGAGCAATCTAAGACCCTGCTCAACGCCTCGAATCTTTACGATGCTGCCGTTGATGCAGGGCTCGACAGAAACTCGCCGATTATTGCCCTTGGCGGAGGGGTTGTCGGGGATTTGGCCGGCTTTGTGGCTTCCACCTACCTGCGCGGAGTGCCCCTGATCATGATTCCCACCTCGCTTTTGGCCCAGGTCGACAGCAGTGTGGGGGGCAAAGTTGCCGTCAACCACCCCCGCGGGAAAAACCTGATCGGTACAATATACCCGCCCCGCCTGGTGATCATTGATCCGCTGGTTACAGCATCACTGCCCGCCAGGCAGCTGCAGGCCGGGCTGGCCGAAGTGATCAAGTATGGTATCATCGAAAATGAAAAGTTTTTCCTGTGGCTGGAAGATAATATTGATTACCTGCTTGCAGGGGACAGCACCTGCCTGACCGGAGCTATCGCCGAATCGGTTCGGGCCAAAGCAAGGGTCGTTGAAGCTGATGAATATGAAAATGACTACCGCAGGATTCTGAATTTCGGCCATACTATCGGCCACGCCCTGGAAGCAGCTACCAGTTACAGCTATTACCTGCATGGAGAAGCTGTCATGGCCGGCATGGCCGCAGCGGTGGAAATTGCCCTACACCAAAAAAAGATTGATCGCCCTGCAGCCGAACGGATTACCGCTTTACTGAATAAAGTCGGTATAAAAAAACCGCCTGCGGGGTTGACCGCAGAAAAGGTAATCGATAAACTAAGGCAAGACAAAAAACGCCGCGAAAGTGATCTGATCTTTGTCTTGCCAACGGCCATCGGTTCTGCTTCAATCGGCCCGGTAAATGATGAACAGTTCCTTAAAAATATCTTAGGATTATTTCTGTCTTAAATACATGCCCCGGCAGAAGAACAGCTGTTGTCCGTGGCATATAAAAAACATACAGCGGTTGTGAAGAATGGAGAGTGGTAGAAATGAATCAAGCTGTTAAGCCGGGCCGTGTTTTTCTTCTTGTCGTAATATGCCTGGCTATTATTGCTTCAGGTTACTATGCTTTTCAAAATGCGGCTGACAGGGAAGACGGCATCAAGCGCGGTCTCGATATCGCCGGTGGGCTTTACGTCCTGATGGAGGCGCAGGAAACTGAAGGTCGTGAAGTTGATGAGGATACAATCGACCGGGCAATAGAGATTATCCGCATGCGTGTTGACGAACTCGGGGTTGCCGAACCGATTATAGCGGCCCAGGGCGATGACCGTATTCGTATTGAACTGCCCGACCTGGAAGATGTCGAGCAGGCCCGGAATATTATCGGCCGGACGGCGATGCTGAGGTTTATCGGGCCAGATGATGAAGTTATAGTTACCGGGGCTAACCTGGTTGATGCCAGGGCTCAGCGGATTCCCGAACAGAGCCCCTATCCTTTTGTCAGTATTGAATTTGACGCTGTCGGGGCGGCCCTTTTCGCCGAGGCAACCAGGGAATTTTTAGAACAACCGATTTCCATAGTGCTCGATGACGAAGTTATCTCCCAGCCCGTCGTTCAGAATGTTATCCCTGACGGCAGTGGCACTATAACGGGAACCTTTGACTTTGAAGAAGCGGCTCACCTGGCCCTTTTGCTGCGCAGCGGCGCCCTGCCCGTTGAGCTCAATGAACTTGAATCACGCATGATCGGCCCGACTCTCGGTCAGCGCACCGAAGAAATTGCCGTTTACGCTGCAGGCATAGGCCTGGCCCTGGTTCTGCTGTTCATGATTATTTTCTACAGGGTGGCAGGAGTGGTCGCCGGGGTAGCCCTGGTCTTCTATATGACCCTGGTGCTGTGGGCCCTGACTATCCTGCCGACAACCCTGACCCTGCCCGGTATAGCAGGGTTGATCCTTTCGATTGGAATGGCTGTTGATGCCAACGTGATCATCTTTGAAAGGATCAAGGATGAACTGCGCTCCGGGCGGACTCCGCGCAGCGCCATGGAGGGCGGTTTTCAGCGAGCATTCCGGGCTATTCTCGATGCCAATATAACCACCCTGATTGTGACCATTGTCCTCTTCAGCCTGGCCAGCGGCCCGGTCAGGGGTTTTGCCGTCACCCTTTTTATCGGAATCATCTGCAGCATGTTTACAGCGGTAGTTTTTACCCGCCTGCTGATGCGCCTTGCTTTTAGAGCCGGCCTGATCAGAAGCGGGGCTTACGTGGGGGTGAGAGGATCATGATTAATTTTATCGAAAACCGCCGAAAAGCATACTTTTTCTCAGCCGTGCTGGTAATAGCCGGCCTGCTGTCAATTGCTGTGTTCGGTTTAAACCTGGGAATAGACTTTACAGGCGGGACAGTACTGCACCTGAACCTGGGGGAAGATTTTTCCTTAGAAGAAGTCCAGGATGTAATTGCCCCTTTTGCGGAACTGGAAGGGGCGGCGCTCCAGGTTGTCCAGAGCAGAGACTTAAGCGGCGAACTGTCCGACGAAGGCCTGGTGATCAAGGCTCCCTATATTGAAGAAGATCGCCGTGAAATGATCTTAAACGCCTTCAGGGATCGCTGGCCGGCCCTTGACCCGGCAGATTTGAGAATTGAAAGCGTCGGCGCTGTGATCGGCGGGGAACTGGCCCGCCAGGCAATCCTTTCCCTGGTTGTGGCTATCATCCTGATGGTCGGCTACATCACTTACCGTTTTGAGTTTAAGTTTGCCCTGGCCACCATAGCAGCCCTGCTGCATAACATCATCATCGTAATCGGGGTCTTTTCCATCCTCCAGATGGAAATCAATGTGCCCTTTGTTGCCGCCATACTCACCGTTTTCGGCTATTCTGTCAATGACACAATTGTGATTATCGACCGGATCCGTGAAAATATCAGGCATAAACGTAAAAGTGAATATGCGGCAACCGTTAATGAAAGCATCAACCAGAGCCTGGTACGTTCAATTAATACTTCCCTGACTACCCTTGTTGTCCTGATGGCCCTGCTGTTCGGTTTCCACTATTATATCGGCAGCCTGGACCTGATTGTCTTTGTAGTGGCCCTGATCCTGGGTGTTGTAGTCGGCACCTATTCATCGATCTTTGTCGCCAGCCCCCTCTGGCTCAACCTTCAGGATGTTAATATCGGACTGAAGCGCCGCCGGGCGGCTTAGCACTTTCAATAGGGAGGGAATAAAATGGGATCATTTTACCTGATTCTGGGCCTTGTTTTCAGCCTGATTATAGCTATAGTTGCCCTGGCAAACAATGAGCCGGTAACGGTCAGCTATATTTTCGGACGGGCAGAAGTGTCGCTTATCCTTCTGATCCTTGGCTCCGCTTTTGTCGGTGCCCTGGTAATGGGTTTTTTCGCCCTTTTCCGCAGCATCCGCACAGCCCTGTCTTTTCGCGAGATGCGGCAGAAAAATGAAGCTCTGCAAAAGCAGGTCAGGGTTTTGGAGGAAGACAAGATCTACCTTGAAGCCGAACTAAATAAAGAGAAATCCGTGCCCGAAGAGGAAGAAAAGGCAAAGGAGAATAACGCAGACCGGCAGGAAAAAACGCAGGCAGAACTTCAACCAGGCGAAACAGCTGCCGGGCAGGCAGAAATGGATGAGGATCCGGATGAGTCTGAAAGGTAAACAGTGGATCTGGCCGGATCAGGCTGATGCCCGCGCCGCTGACCTGGCCCGGGAAATCGATATCCCACCGGCCCTGGCCCGGCTGCTGCTTAACCGTGGTTTTACCGATCCCGCGCAGGCCGGGACTTTTTTACAACCTTCGGCGGATCAACTGCATTCGCCCTGGCTGATGCTTGGCATGGAGTGCGCAGTATCCCGGCTGCTCGAAGCAATCAGCAGCAGTGAAAAGATTATTATCCACGGTGATTACGATGCCGACGGGATTACCGCTTCGGTGATCCTGGTTGAGGCCATCCGCCAGCTCGGCGGCAGGGTTGACTACTTTTTGCCCAGCCGCTTTGAAGAAGGTTACGGCCTGCACATTGAGCCCTTAACACAATTTAAGGAAGACGGAACCTCTCTCGTGGTTACCGTTGACTGCGGAATCAACGCTGCCGAAGAAATTGCCTATGCTGCGGAGATCGGCCTCGACCTGATCATTACCGATCACCACCAACCCCTCGGGCAACCGGTAGGCGCTGTGGCAGTGATTAATCCGCTGCAGAAAGAGTGCCCCTACCCCTTCAAAGAACTGTCGGGGGCGGGCATCGCTTTTAAACTGGCTGCCGCCCTGATGGAAAAGTCGGGCGAGCGCTTTCCATCACAGCTCCTTGATCTGGCCGCCCTGGGTACAGCGGCCGACGTGGTGCCTTTGCTCGGTGAAAACAGGGTAATCGTTTCGCTCGGACTGGATGTGCTCTGCGGCCTCAGGCGGGCAGGATTTAAAGCTCTTGCCCAGGCAGTGCGCCTGGATCGGAACCGCATTAACAGCACCGCCCTGTCATTTATCCTTGCCCCGGCGATAAACGCTGCCGGCCGCATGGGTGAAGCTCTGCCTGCAGCCCGGCTGCTGCTCGAAAAAAACGGACTTAAAGCAGCCGAACTGGCAGAGCAGTTGAATAAAGCCAACCAGAAACGGCGTTCAATAGAACAGGTAATTTTAAAAGAGGCTGAAGAAGCAGCCCTCGAGCTGTTTTCAAGGGAAGAAACCAAGATAATTACCCTTGCCGCTGAAAGCTGGCATCACGGAGTGATTGGCATTGTTGCCTCGCGACTCGTGGAGAAATTCAACCGCCCTGTAGTCCTGGTCGCCCTGGAAGATGAGACCGGGCGGGGTTCCGCCCGCAGTGTGCCGGGCTTCGACATAACTGCAGCCCTGGCCGAAAGCGCACCCTTGCTGGAACGCTTCGGGGGCCATGAGCAGGCTGCGGGATTTACCGTCGAGAATGGAAAGATTGAACAGCTGCGCGACAGCCTGAACAACTACGCCCGCCTGAACCTGGATGATAGCGTACTGGCCCCCCGCTTACAGATCGATGCGGAGCTGGCCGGCTCTGAAATAGGTTTCGACTTAACCGCCGCCCTGGACAGGCTGCAGCCTTTCGGCACAGCCAACCCGATGCCCCTTTTCGGCCTTCGCGATTGGGAGATAGATTCATGGCGACTGGTTGGTTCCGGCAAAAAACACCTTAAACTGAGCGTGCGGAAAGGAGGGCAAGCCCTTGCCCCGATCATGTTCGCAGCGGCCGACCTGGAACCGCAGCTTGAAAAAGGGCGCAGGGTTGACCTCGCCTTCAGGTTGAAAAATGGTTTCTTCCGCGAACAGAAGACCCTGGAAGTTGAATTAAAAGATATCAATTACAGCGACACTTATACGTGCGGCAGCTTTGAAGTTATCGATCTCCGCGGTAGCGAAAACCGCCTAGGGCTTTTGAAAGAAGCGCTCGCGCGGGAACAAGGGGCGGGTATAGTTTTCTCGGCCACACTTTCAAGGGCTAACTGGATCAGGGAAAACTGCCCGGACGGTCAGCCGCTGCACCTGCTTACCAGCGGTGCGATGAATGGAGGGGCCGCGTTACCTGCGGATGCAGCAGCGCTGATGCTCTACGAGTTGCCTCTCCATGAGAAAATTATCGAACCGATCCTCAAAAACCGGTCTGACAGTGGCAAACTTAAAGTATACCTGCTCTATAATGACAGCGACCAGGAGCAAAACTGCAAATTGACGGACTTATCACTGCCCTCGGCGGAAGTGCTGGAAACGATTGTTGCCTCCCTGCTCCGGGACGCCCCTGAAACTGCGGAAATAACGTTCCCCGGTTCGGCAGGGCAAAGCCTGACTGTCAAGCCTGCCGAAAGCTTTTGGGAGCGGGTTGAAAAGATCCTGGTTGAAATTAAACTATTGGAAAAAGGCCGCCTTTCAGCAGACAGGGTGGCTATTATGAAAAGCTGGCCCGAATGCCTCGGTCAATCACCCACTTACCTGGCTGCCATGGAACTTTTGGACAGCTGTGAGCACTTTCAGCGTCTCCTCCTTGACGGTTCCTCCGAAGAAATTGCGGCTTACCTGCACGATCTCAGCGGCAGTTAATTAATAGCTATAGAATTTACAGCCATTTTTTAGTATTATAGATATTGCCTGTCCTGAGCTGCGCAAGGGAGAATCACCTTCGAAGCGGGGACGGAAGGCTGAAGCCGGGCTCACCGCGCTTCGGCGCGCATAGAGCGCGAACCGGGCTTTCAGCTGCAGGTTTAATTAAACAGAAAGCACAGGTAACCGGCAGAGCCCCGGGCGGATATTAAGACTGCCGCCTGATAAGGGATGGTTAAGATGACCGTTAAAGAACAAAAACTGAATGAACTTAAAAAAAGGATTGAGCGCTACTACCCTGATCTGGATGATTGGGCCCTGGTTGAAAAAGCCTACCTGTATTCGGTAGAAGCCCATTCAGGGCAGCTGCGCGAATCGGGCGAGTCTTACATTACCCACCCTCTGGGAGTAGCCCTGATTCTGACCGAACTGGAGCTCGACCTGGTTACCATTATTGCCGGGCTGCTTCATGATGTGGTTGAAGATACAGGCCTGACCCTGGAAGACATCCGGGAGGAGTTCGGTGATGAAGTTGCCGCCCTGGTTGATGGTGTGACCAAGTTAAGCCGGCTCGATTTTACCTCCAAGGAAGAGCAGCAGGCGGAAACACTCCGCAAGATGTTTATCGCCATGGCCCAGGACATCAGGGTGGTTTTAATTAAGCTGGCCGATCGGACCCATAACCTGCGCACCCTGCGTTACCTGAATACCCATAAGCAGAAAGAAATTGCCCGCGAAACCATGGAAATTTATGCCCCCCTGGCCCACCGCCTCGGGATTTATATGATTAAATGGGAACTTGAAGACCTGGCATTCCGTTACATGCAGCCCGAAGAATATTTTCAGCTGGTTGAAAAGCTGGATAAGAAAAGGCGCGAACGCGAAAACTTTATCAATAGGATTATCTGGATCCTGCAGGACTACCTCTCTGAAGCCAACATCGAAGCGGAAATCCAGGGCCGTCCGAAACACCTCTACAGTATTTATAATAAAATGAAGTCACAGGGCAAAAATATCAACGAAATTTACGACCTGACCGCGGTGCGCATTATAGTCGACACGGTCAAAGACTGCTACCATACCCTGGGTATTGTCCACACCATCTGGAAACCGATTCCCGGCCGCTTTAAAGATTTTATCGCCATGCCGAAGCCGAACATGTACCAGTCTCTGCACACCACGGTTTTCGCTGCTGAAAACGAACTGGCCGAAATCCAGATCAGGACCTGGGATATGCACCGCACCGCTGAATACGGGATTGCCGCTCACTGGCGTTATAAAGAAAAAACCAGGGATTCAACCGACATTGACGACAAGCTGACCTGGCTGCGCCAGTTGATTGAGTGGCAGGGCGATTACCGTGATGCCCGCGACTTTATTAAGGACCTAAAAGGCGATCTCTTCAGCGATGAAGTCTTTGTCTTTACCCCTAAAGGCGATGTTATCGATCTGCCGGCAGGTGCTGTAACCCTTGATTTTGCCTACAAGATCCACACCGATATCGGTAACCACTGTACGGGCGCCAGGGTTAACGGCCGCCTGGTCCCGCTTGACTACCAGCTGAAAACCGGTGACATGGTTGAGGTTGTAACCTCCAAGCAGGGATCACCCAGCCGTGACTGGCTCAAGCTTGTCAAAACTTCCCATGCCAAAAATAAAATCCGCACCTGGTTCAAGAAAGAACGCCGCGAGGAGAATGTTGAAAAAGGCCGCGAGATGATCGAAAGAGAAATCAGGCGGATCAACGTTGAACAGCGCCTGCACCTGAAAAATGATCTTTTAGATGATGTAGCGGGTTCATTCAACCTGCTTTCAGCGGACGATCTCTATGCAGCTGTCGGTTACGGCGGGGTTTCTGTTCACCAGGTGATCAGCAGGATGCGTGAGGAATACCAGCGCAGGAATAAAGACCGGGAGCCGGAAGAGGTTATCCCCGAGTTTAAGCCGGTCAAAAAACCGAAGCACGATTCACCGGGCGTTACGATCCAGGGTATGGACGACCTGTTGATGCGGGTTGCCCGCTGCTGCAACCCGGTGCCCGGGGACCAAATAACAGGCCTGGTGACCCGCGGGCGCGGTGTTTCCATACACCGCCGCGATTGTCCCAACCTGGCTCAGTATAAAGGCGATGACAGCCGCCTGCTGGAAGCATCCTGGGAAGGCGAAGCCGCCGGGGCGTCCTACCCGGTTGAAATTGAAATCAACGCCAATGACCGCAAAAACCTGCTGGCCGATATAATGGCTGCTGTCAATGAAAGTAAAATTGAAGTAAACGCTGTTTCAGCCCGTGCCGATAAAAATAAGGATGCAACTATTCACATGACCCTTGTAGTGCGGGATCAGGTTCATCTCGATCAGATCATGGCAAAACTGGGCAAGATTAAAGATATATACTCTGTCCGCCGTTACGTTTACGGCGCTAAAAGTTAGCCGCCTGCAGGAGGTCACCGATGAGAGCAGTAATACAGCGCGTTAACGCAGCCAGGGTGGAAGTTAAAGCCGAAGTAGCAGGACAGATAGAAGATGGCCTTGTTGTTTTTCTAGGCGTCGGCAGGGAAGACGGTCCTGCCGACAGCGATTACCTGGCCGGTAAAATTGCCGGGCTGCGTATTTTTGAAGATACAGAGGGGTTGATGAACCTTTCAGTGCAGGATACCGGCGGGGCAATTCTAAGCATATCGCAGTTTACCCTCTTCGGGGATTGCCGCAAAGGGCGCCGCCCCGGATTTTCTGCTGCAGCGCCACCGGAACAGGCCGAAGAATTATACGAACATTTTACTGAAAACCTGCGCAGGCAGGGCATTGCCGTGGCTAAAGGCCGCTTTCAGGCCGAGATGCGTATTATAGTCGATAATGACGGCCCGGTAACGATACTGCTGGACAGCAAGAAGCAATTTTAAAGATGACTGGAGAGGAGAACGAAGATGATCTACAAGGCACCCCGAGGAACCCGAGACATACTACCGGATGAAGCAAAAAAGTGGCAGTACCTGGAGGAGAGGTTTTCCGATTTCTGCAGCCTCTACGGTTTTGGAGAAATCCGCACCCCCATGTTTGAACAAACCGAACTTTTTGTCCGCAGTGTCGGTGAAGATAGCGACATCGTTTCAAAAGAGATGTATTCATTCAAAGATCGCAGCGGTCGTGATTTAACCCTGCGTCCCGAATTGACTGCTGCCGTAGCGCGGGCTTACCTTGAACATAACCTCAAGGAGCAGCCTCAGCCGTTAAAACTATATTATATCGGCCCCATGTTCCGCTACGACCGCCCCCAGGCCGGCCGTTACCGCCAGTTCAACCAGTTTGGCCTGGAAATCTTCGGCGCAGCCAGTGCCGCGGCCGATACCGAAATCATATCTTTTTGTTATAATTTTTTCCGTTCGCTGCAGATTGAAAACCTTTCTATTGAGCTAAACAGTGTGGGCTGCCCCGTCTGCCGCCCCGGGTTTCGCGATGCCCTGGTGCCTTACCTGGAAAAGGCCGAAAAACAGCTCTGCGGAGACTGCATAAAACGTTACAGGAATAACCCGATGCGTGTCCTTGATTGTAAAACTGAAAGCTGCCAGGCTACAGTCGAAGCGGCGCCGCGGATGACCGATCATCTCTGTCCTGACTGCGACGACCACTTTGCTGCAGTTAAAAGCCTGTTGAACAAGCTCGGGGTCCCTTATAACCTGAACAACCGCCTCGTCCGCGGCCTCGATTATTACACCCGGACAGCTTTTGAAATTAACGCCGGCGCTTCTGGAGCCCAGGCTTCGTTGTGCGGCGGCGGCCGTTACGATCATCTTGTAGAGCACTGCGGCGGGCCGCATACCCCCGGTGTTGGGGTTGCCTTTGGCGTTGAAAGGATCCTTTTAACCATGGACTGGAGTAAGCAGCTGCCGGAATCTGCTGCAGCAGTTTACATTGCCTCCGCGGGAGAAGGCCTCGAGGGAGAATCCCTGCTACTGGCCTCAGACCTGCGGCAGCGTGGTATCGCTGCCGAAACGGAAATGATGACGCGCAGCTTGAAAGCGCAGATGAAATATGCCGGGCGGCAGGGCTACAGGCACGTAGCGATAATCGGCGAAGATGAAATTGCCCGCGGCGTGGTAAGCCTGCGCAATATGGAAAGCGGTGAGCAGCAGGAACTGCCCCGTGAAAGCCTGCATGAAAAGCTGCTGCAGGAGCAGCCGGCGGAAAAAGCAGCTGTCCGCCCACCTGAAAAAGCAGAAGTAACCCTGCCTGCCCCGGATATCCCGGACAAGAAAACTCACTACTGCGGGCTGCTTAATACAGGTTATGTTAACAGCAGGATCAGGCTGGCCGGTTGGGTCGGCAGGCGCCGTGATCACGGTGGGTTGATCTTTATCGACCTGAGAGATCGCAGCGGGGTCATGCAGCTGGTTTTTGATCAGAAGCTGGGTGCCGGGCTATTTGAAGAGTCTGAAAGCCTGCGCAGTGAGTATGTTGTTGCCGTTGAAGGAGAGGTGGTCAGGCGATCGGAAGAAAATATCAACCCTGCCCTGCCCACCGGCGAGATTGAGCTGCGGGTCGAGGCTATGGAAGTCTTAAATACCTCAAAAACCCCTCCTTTCTACATAGAAGACGATATCAATGTTGATGAAAACCTGAGGCTGCGTTACCGCTATCTCGATTTAAGGCGCCCTGAAATGCTCGGCCGCCTGCAGCTGCGTCACCGGGCAGTCAAGCTGGTCCGCGATTATATGGATCGTTACGATTTCCTGGAGGTTGAAACCCCGATGCTCACCCGCAGCACCCCTGAGGGGGCAAGGGATTTTCTGGTGCCCAGCCGCCCGCACCCCGGTGACTTTTACGCCCTGCCCCAATCGCCGCAGCTGTTCAAGCAATTGCTCATGGTCAGCGGGGTTGAACGTTACTTCCAGGTAGTGCGCTGCTTCCGCGATGAAGATCTGCGGGCCGACCGTCAGCCGGAATTTACCCAGATCGATATAGAGACCTCTTTTTTCGGGATCGAAAATCTTTTTGCCCTTACTGAAGGGCTGGTCGCCCTGCTCTGGAAAGAGATTCACGGAGTTGAGATTAAACGGCCTTTTCTGCGCATGCCGTACAGCGAGGCGATGAATCGTTTCGGCTCAGATAAACCTGATCTGCGATTTGCCATGGAACTGGTTGATCTCAATGACCTGGCTGTTAAGAGCCAGTTTAAAGTATTTACTTCTGCCCTGGAGGGCGGCGGTGCCGTTAAGGGGCTGCGGGTAAAAGGCGGCCAAAAGATGAGCCGCAAGGATTTAGACGATCTGACCCTGCTGGCCCGTCAACTTGGCGCCAGGGGTCTGGCCTGGGTTTTTGTTGAAGAAAACGGCTGGCGTTCACCGATCAGTAAATTCTTTGATGATGCCCTGATGGCGGATATAACCAGCAGGATGGAAGCTGAAGAGGGCGATGTTTTACTCTTTGTCGCCGACAGGTGGGATACAACCTGTCATGTGCTCGGCTACCTGCGCCGCCACCTGGCCCCTGAAGATATCGCACCTGAACCGCATTTTCTCTGGGTAGTCGATTTCCCGCTGTTCCATTATGACGATGAAGAACAGCGCTATGAATCTGATCACCACCCCTTTACCGCCCCCAGGGTTGAAGATCTGCCCCTGCTTGAGAGCGATCCCCTGGCCGTACGGGCCCAGGCTTACGACCTGGTTTTGGATGGCGTGGAGATAGGCGGAGGAAGCACCCGGATCCACGATAGCACGGTTCAGTCCGGCATATTTAAATTGCTCGGGCTTTCAGAAGAGGAAAGCAGGGAAAAATTCGGGTTCCTGCTCGAGGCCCTGTCCTATGGCGCTCCGCCACACGGGGGGATTGCCCTCGGGCTGGACCGCCTTGTCGCCCTGCTTACGGGGGATGAATCTATCAGGCAGGTCATCCCGTTTCCGAAGACGGCTGCAGCCAGCTGCCTGATGACCGGCGCCCCGGCGGGTGTTGCAGGTAAACAACTGGAGGAGCTGAAATTAAAGCTTCAGAAGCAGGAAGAGGAAGAATAAGGGCCTATCCGGGCAGCCCCGAACCTTGCTAAACATGGCGTTTTATGCTATTATTTCTATGGAAAGAGAGACTGACAGCAAGGATATCGCCCTGCGGTGTTCGTGACAACCGATAAGTTTTGAGCTAACACTTTTACAATGGGAACCCGGACTTCAGCTGCGGAGCAGCAGCCTTTGAAAAGAGGACCTGCAAAACAGGTGAGAGGGTACCCACCTTTCGGGGGAACAGTTCAAAACCACGGTCCACGGCACAGCGGGGTTTTTTATTGCTTACCAGCGTGCTATAATAAGAATTGTTTGGTTCCGAAACTCCCTATAAAATTTAGCCGGGGGAGGTGATCGCTTTGTCCGTCGAGCATATTTATATTCAGATCAGCCGTGAATTGAAATCGGGAGCCCATCCCGGGGACCTGCTTGATCTCTTTGAAGACCTCGCAATTGAGCAAAAAGTCGAGCTGATGGAGATGCTCTCTGCTGATGATGCAGCGCATATCTTTCAGGAAATGGAAGACTTTGAACAGGCTGAAATTCTCCGTTTGCTGGAGCATGATAGAGCTAAGTTCATCCTTAAAAGCCTTGCATCCGATGATGCCGCGGACCTGATCGGCGAGCTTTCACCCGAAGATGCCCAAAACATGATGGAGCTGATTGACGATGAAGAGCTGCCGGTAGATTTTGGCGATCTCCTAAAATACCCGGAAGATACCGCCGGGGGGATTATGACCACGGAGTTTATATCCCTCCCTGCCGACATCCCCGTTGAAGAAGCTATAGCCCGCCTGAGAGAAATTGCCCCCGAAGCTGAAACTATCTATTATGTATATGTTGTCGACGGGGATAACCGCCTGATCGGTGTTATCTCGCTGCGCGATCTGATCGCTTCTTCGGACGGTACAATTATTAAAGATGTTATGCGCCGCAACGTAATCAGCGTTTATGCCGAGCTCGACCAGGAAGAAGTGGCCCGTGTTGTCTCCAAGTATGACCTGCTTGCCGTCCCGGTAGTCGATGATCAAAACAGGCTGCTCGGAATCATCACCGTCGATGATGTCATTGATGTTTTGGAGCAAGAGGCGACAGAAGATATCTACCGTCTTGCCGGGGCCAGTGAAGTTGAAGGGATGGAACTGACCAAGGCGTCTGTAGGCAAGGTTGTCCGCCTCAGGATGCCCTGGCTGTTTATCAGTATGGCCGGTGGTATCCTGTCAGGAAGCGTAATTGGCGTTTTTGAAACCACCCTCGAAGCAATTGTTATGCTCGCTGTTTTCATCCCGGTCTTGATGGATATGGGCGGAAATGTAGGCACCCAATCGTCTACTATTTTCGTGCGAGGCCTGGCCACGGGTGAAATCGAAAAAACCGAGCTTTGGCCTTATTTTTTCCGAGAGATAAGGATTGGAGCCGTGATGGGAGTTTTATGCGGAATCCTGATTTCGGTTGCCGCTTTCTTCTGGCAGGGCAATATGTACCTTGGCCTGGTAGTCGGCATCTCGATGCTGGCGACGATCAGTGTCGCTGCTTTAATCGGCACCCTCGTGCCCATGCTCTGCACCATGGTCAATATCGATCCGGCTATTACCGCCGGCCCGTTCGTTACCACGATCAAAGATGTCACCGGCTTGTTGATCTACTTCACCGTAGCATCTGTCTTCCTTGAATACCTCCGTTAACTCCATTTTCCACCACACCATCATTTAGCTGCCTGCTTAGCTTGCATTTCTTGAG
>SKOR01000100.1 GCA_007119965.1 Syntrophomonadaceae bacterium | reverse complement strand
TACTTCATTGCCGCTATACTCAAGATCACCCTCGCGCAGCGGCCCGGAAAGCATTTCCAAGGCCCTGGTGTTGAGGTTCTCCCGGAGGGCCGCCCCTTCCCTGTACTCACCGCGCAGTGTAACGGAGAGCAGTGCCGGATTGATAGCCCTATTGGGTAGACTGGCATGATAAGTTAATCATATTATCCTGAACTGTTTTTGGGTATGGGGAATGTCCCCAATAAAGCCGAACCTTTTACCCATCTTTGCTATAAATAATCCCCAAATTAATAAACCTCCCGCTTTTATAAGCAGGAGGCCTTCCTCTGACCTTACCCCGGTAATAGTTCAGCTGCCTGAGGCCAACAACTTCCACGTGCAGCTGTTTGATTATAAACCGGTCAGGCCGTACCTTTTTGCCATGGCAGTGATTTCACCAATATCCTTAACCTTTAACTTGTCTTTTAAGTTTTCTTTATGCCGATCTACAGTCTTAACGCTGATTGAAAGTATTCCGGCAATAGCGATCCTGGTTTGTCCTTCCGCAATCAACTGTATAATCTCTCTTTCCCGCGGGGACAGCAAACTCAGCTTTTCCTCATTGCCCGGTTCGCGGGTTTTCTGCAGTAAACCGTTGACTAAAACCTTTGACACGGCCGCGCTTAAGAATGTTTCATCTTTGACCGCTGCCTTCATGGCCAGTTCCAAATCATCAAAAGCCGAACCTTTGTAAACAAAACCTGCAGCTCCATAGCGCAGTGCCCTCGTTACATAATTCTCTTCAACATGCATTGACAGGACGATAACTTTAACCTGCGGATAATCATTTTTTAACTGGACAAGGGCTTCCAGCCCGTTTAAGTGGGGCATCGCGATGTCGATGATCACCAGGTCGGGCTTCAGTTTGCCGGTCATAGCAACTGCTTCCCTGCCATCAGCCGCTTCCCCGACAACCTTTAAAAGGGCCTTAGTTTCCAACAGGGCCCTTATCCCCTGGCGGACTATTACATGGTCATCGACCAGCAGCACCCTCATAAGCCTGCTTCCCCTTCAACCCTGTCCTGCCAGGGAATTTTTATCGAGACAGTGGTCCCCTTTTGGGGGGCGGAATTAATCGTAAAGCAGCCGTCTAGTAACTTAACTCTTTCCTTCATCCCTGTCAGGCCGATGTGTTCGGAATGTACTTCCATTTTTTCCGGCTCAAAGCCGATACCGTCATCAGCTACACTTAGAGCCAGCAGTCCGTTTTCTTTATTGAAACGAACGCTGACATTCCGAGCCCGGGCATGACGGACAACATTTGTAAGAGATTCCTGGACACAGCGGTACAGGGCAGTTTCTACCGATTTCGATAGCCTTCGGGAAAAGCCATCAGCCGTTATTTTAGTCTGTATCCCTGTCCTGTTCATAAAACCCCGGACCATCTCTTTTACGGCCGGCAAAAGACCCATATCATCAAGGACCGGCGGGCGCAGTGATACAGACTGGCGCCGCACCAGGTTTATAGTGTGATCTACTAGATCTATGCTTTGTTTCAGGCTGTATTGCTGTGCCTGCGATGCTGAAAGGCCTTCGTTAAAAAGCTGCAGATCTAATTTTACGGCAGTTAAAGCCTGACCCAATTCATCATGCAGTTCCCGGGCCAGGCGGCTTCTTTCTTCCTCCATTGCCCCCAGGATGCGATTAGACAGGGCTTCTATCCGGGCATGGTTTTTTTTAAGTTCCTGTTCGTATAGTATTCGTTCCGTGATATCACGGGCAATCCCCTCGACGAATACCAGCCTGCCGACACGATCGTAAATTGGGACGTTACGCTGCTCCAGCCAGTTTACTGAGCCATCCCTGTGCACCCAGCGGGTCAGGATAGGTTTTGAAAATAGTTTTTCACCCTTTAAAGAAGCTTCAAGAATATGACGATCCTGTTCGTAAACCCTTTCAAAGGCGGCATTCGGGTTATCGTAAAAATAATCGGCAGGGAATCCAATGAAGGCTTCAACTGAAGGGCTGAGATATTCGATTTTCAAGCTGGGACTTATGCGGACCCTGTAAATAATGTCGAGGGCATTCTCAGCGATACGGCGGAAGCGGGCTTCGCTTTCACGAAGATCTAAAAGCGCCTTTTTTCGCTCAGCCCTTACTTCGGAGTCATGGAGAGCACGCTCAATTACCGGAACCAGGCGGGCCGGGCTGCTTTTCATTATATAATCGTGGGCTCCTGCATTCATCGCGGATACAGCAACATCTTCCCCGATAACACTGGACACTATAATAAACGGGATCTCTTTGCCGCTCTTATTGAGAAGATTTAAAGCTTCGGGAGCGCTGAAAGCAGGCAGGGCATGATCGGATAATATTAAATCCCAGGTGCCATTATTTAAAGCAGCTTCTAATGATGCTGCTGTTTCAACCCGAAGGTGATCAGGCTCATAGCCGCCTTTTTTCAGTTCGAGTATCAGTAAAAGCGCGTCGTCTTCAGAGTCTTCCACGATAATCAGCCGTAGAGGTTTCATTTGCTTACCTTCCTGCCCTGTTAGTGGGGACAACATTTGGCCGGCAAATCTGATTAAATTACCTATTCAGCGGTAACGGCACGGCAAATTTGTCTCTGTTTTTATTATCGGCTGTACTGGCAATTTTTTAAGGGGATTTGTAGATATTACGGCGCGGTATATAAATATATCAGCAGGCAGTTAATGGAGCCGCCTGTCTTTGCTGAACCAGTTGTTGTCCAATATATGCTCAGCTAACCTGAAAATCCGGATCGTTTTGAAGGCATGGGCAGATCCGATTAATAAGACCTTCCAGCCAGTGAGTTCCGGGCAAACAGAAGGCTTTATACTTCCAAATGTATAACCCTTTTCCTCACTGTCAGTATGCTAAACTCATATTTCTCTTTTATCCACCTTAAGGCCCGGGGGTGGTAAAAGAAAACATGGGTCGGGTCATTCTTATAATACCACTGACCGAAATCAAAGGTATCATCGATGGTTTCTGTCATGCACATCAAAGACCCCCCCGGCCGCAGCAGCGATCTGAGCAGGTGAAATTCTCGAGCCGGCCAGTAAAAGTGCTCTATTACCTCACAACAAATAATGAAATCATATTTTTTTTCGAGCAGCCTGCTGTCGCTCCAGTAATAGGGATCGAAGAGTTCAACCTGATAGCCTTTTTCTTTTAGCATAACAGCAGCTACCGGTCCAGGCCCCGCACCGTAATCAAGGCCGGCTGCACCGGGAGTAAATTTGCTCAACACGGTATCAACCAGCGGCTTTACGAAGTTCCGGTAACCTGCATCGTTAACATCATTATTATGTTCGTCATAACGGCTTTTTTCTGCTTCAGGCGGCAGGTGCACTGCCGGATCCATCATTACCGAAAGGCATCCTGTACAGCGGTAATAATCTCTATCCCGAAAACGCACAGCATGAGCCGTCGCTGCGCCGCAGAGCATACACCTGGTTTTTTCTGGCATTTTACAGACCTATCCCTAACCGGAGATTGCGACTTGGAGCAGCCGGCCAGGCAAACTCCAATGCTGCCTCCGTTTTTTTACATACCGGGGGAGACCTCCTGTTTAAACCGGCAGATCCGGTTTTTCTTCACAGCAGGGTCAGTGGCAAAGCCATTTAAACAAAGCGGCCCCCAATATTTACAATCGGAAGGCCGCTTTGAAAACTAACTGTTTGTATCTAAAAATGTTATTCCTTCCAGGCTACAATCCGGCTCCAGCAGGAGGCGAGCTCCATACCTTTCTGCAGGAAACAGCCGATATAATAGCGACCGGCAGGCAGGTTGTTTATTTCATTGCCAAGGTTTTCAGCATGCACAATCCCGTGCGGGAAGAGATTGAGGTGCATATCCTGGTAATACTTATCCAGGGGGTACATTTCATCCCAATCTTTGCCATACTTGTCAATCAGCTTTTGGTTCGCTTCTTCAAAGGTCTTCGGGTGGAAGATACGCTGAATGGTATTCATCGGGTGTTCCATTGCAACGCAGTCAACGCCCAGCCATTTAATTTTCTTCTTTAAGCACCATTCGGCAAAATCAGGGGATGGGCCCGGGTGCCTGATCATATACTTGAATTCATCAGAATCTTCTTCAGCCCAGCCGTACTTGCCGTAACCGGTCTTAATCAGCAGAATGTCGCCTTCCTTGACCTCAACAACTGATTCAATCATTTCAGGGCTGTAAACACTGGTATCGCTTACCATTTCTGAAATATCGGCAATTGCTCCGGCTCCGACCCAGAAATCAAGCGGTGTTTGACCGATTGTCCGGCCCGCTGCATGGAAGTGCGGTTCACCATCCATGTGTGTGGCAATGTGAAAGCTGCACTTACAGTGCGCATTGTTTCGGCCAAGGCCAAAATACTGCCCTCCAACACGCTTGGTGTATCCGATATTCAGCGGGATGTAGTTTGCCCACTGCGGCGTCTGCACACTAAAAGGAACAGAAAGATCGTATATTTTCGATTCGTTCATTTTTGCAAAGAACTCGTCATCACCCATACCTTCGGGTGCCTGCAAAGCTGCAACCCTCGCCCAGGCCGATTCAACCTCGCAGAAAGGCAGGGCGCCGACTATTACCCAGGCACGCTGGTTGTTCAGTTCATTGAGCTGTCCGCCGAGAGATTCTGCAAGAAGCAGCCCTGCTTTTGGCATGGTCTTACGGGTTAATTCATAGTATTGATCAACCGGGAATATTTCATCCCAGCTTTTTCCGTGAGTTTTCTTCAGTTTTGCTTCCGCTTTATCAAACTCACGGGTATGCATGTATCGAATATTAGTGTTCATCGGATGTTCGGCACTACCGCAATCCACACCGATTAGCTTAATTTTTTTCTCCAGGGCCCACTCAAAAAACCCTGGTGCGGGGCCGGGATGACGAACAAGGTAAGAAAATTCCTTGTTCTCAATACCACCCTGACAGGTTGTGTTTTCACAATCAGGCTGATCGTAGGTGTACCTGTGATAGCCTGTATTGATCAACAAAATGTCGCCTTCTTTTACCTTGACCCGTTTTTCAATCATTTCCGGGGTATACAGGCTGTAGTCGGAAACTTCATCTGAAATATCGACAACAACACCTTCACCGGTAACGTCTTCCATCGGGATATCAGCTATAGAACGCATTCCGGAGTGAAAAGCAGTTGGGCCAACCAGGTGAGTACCGGTATTGTTCGACCACTCAATTAACTGGCCATTCGCACCCTGGCCGCCGTGGTATGAACCTGTTACTCGCTTAAAAAAATGCACCTGCAGCGGCATTTCACCGGGCCACGGGGGAGTAAAGATACTCAGTTTTTGGGTCAAATCATACCACTTAGCTTCGCTAAGTAATTCAATCATATTCTTACTCATGGCAACCTCCTATTAGATTTAGTTTATCAAGATAAAATCGTCTGGCAAACGACTTTATTGCTAAGAAAATTATGCAGCAATTATACAGAAATGTCAAACAGTATAATATTATATTTCCCGCCCTATTTATATAATTAAACACTGTTAGGCTTATTCCTTTAGGGTTTTGTTATAAATATAACTCGTTGCATTGTAGTCATGTAATAGTTGCAGCTGATCATAGAATTCCGTGAGCACAATAAAAGCGGCTGCCCGGATATTTTATCCCGGGGCAGCCGCTTTATATAAGTGGGACAAGGGGACAGATTCCTTATCTCACCACTCAACTTGATCCGCGTAGAGGCCTAACCTGCATTTACTAAAATCAGGAGATGCCTTCGATGAATTTGTTTAATTCAGCCTCGATCTTTTCATCAAAAGGAGGGGCCTGGTAATCCTGGAGAACAGTTTTGCAGTATTCATGTGCGCGCTGCGCCGTATCAGTCAATTCTTTAACACCAGCGTAGTTTTCCCTGGCGCTGACAATTGGAATACGCATATCCTTCATGTGGTTAAAGGTGTGCTCATCTGCAATATAGTTTCCGCCGCTTCCAACCTTGATGATCGTATCTACAGCGAGTGTATCCTCGTTAACCGGGAATCCCCGGGCATATGACTTGGCCATACCCAGCAATTCATCATCAATAACAAATTTTTCGTAGGACATGGTCATATAGTTTTCCAGCAGTCCTGCAGAGTGGAGCATAAAGTTCATACCGTTCATAATGCTTGTTAATAAAACCATCAGTGACTCATATCCGCTCTGGGCATCAGGAATCAGGGCATCGGTGAGCGAACCGCCGCCGCGGGAAGGCAAGCCGTAGAATCTGGCTAACTGGGCTATTACGGAAAACATTTTTACCGATTCGGGGCTGCCGATAGCCAGATTGCCGGTCCTTAAGTCTACAACACTTGAAGCCGAACCGAAAACTACCGGAGTACCGGGATTAATCAACTGGGCGAATACGACCCCGGATAGGATCTCAGCACACTGCTGAACAAGCGATCCGGCCAGGGTCACCGCCGATGTGGTCCCGGTCATGGCCAGTGCGGCGATAATTACAGCCTGGTTATTGCGAGCATAGACCATTAAAGCATCAAGCATCCGTGAGTCAAATTCAAGGGGACTGTTGGTATTAATCAGCGAAATCAAAGCCGGGTCCTTCCGGATATTATCAATCCCGCCGAAAACTATCCCGGCCATTTCAAGGCATTCCTGTGCTTTCTTACCGCCCATGGCACTGCCCATCAGGCACTTGTCAGTATATTTTACTGCAGCATGAAGCATCCTGGCATGCCTGAGATAATCTTCAATATCATTAGGTTCAACTAAAACTCCACCGACAACATCGAGGTTTTCGCTATTACCGGCCAGTTTGGTAAAAGCCACGTAATCATCATAAGTTGCATTTCTTCTTTGGTTTTGGACATAATCCATTACGTATGGTGAACCGTAACCGGGGGCATGGACCGTGTTATTGCCACCGATTACTACATTATTCTCAGGATTTCTGGCCTGCAATGTAAATTCGGCAGGAGCAAGGGCTACCTGTTCCATAACCATCTTCGGGGAGAAATAGACAGTTTCACCTTCTACCCTGGCGCCCCCTTTTTTCAATATTTCCCTTGCTTCCTCAGAGTGAAATTTAATACCGTTTTTTTCGAGAACAGCCAGGCTGGCCTTGTGAATCTTTTCTAAATCTTCATCTTTCAGATAATTTAAAGCACTTATTTCACGGCTTATCATTTTTTACCACCCTTTCTAAGCCTGCTGCTTAGAATCATTCTTTATTATTTTCTTTCATAGCAGCCGCGGCCACGGCATGCCGTGCCCGTACGGACCCATTCAATGCTTGCTCAGGATCTGCGGACAGGGCATGCCGCTTTTTGCAGGGTTATTCTGTCTTTTTATACTGCGGCGTTAAACCTTCCTGCCCGTATAGTGCTGTTGTCAGCTTTCTCAGCGAAAAGGTTAAGCGATGCTGCAATACATTTAGATAAGCTTGTCTGCCCGTGCTGCTTTCAGGTAATTCATAGCGTAGGGATCCTTGTTCAATATTACTTCGGCAGCTTTTACCAGGCTCATTTTCTTTTTATCCAGCGGGTCAACGATTGCTGAATCCATCCCCCTGCCCATGGCAAGGACTATAAAAGCCTGGTTCAGTAGTGCACGGTGCGGCAGGCCAAATGAAATATTACTCAGTCCGCTGGTAATGTGGGCGCCGGATTCAAGGGCAGCAATACGTTCGATTGCATCGAGAGCCTGCGGACCGTAAATACCGTCAACACTGACCGGTTTAATCAGGGGATCGAGAAACACTTTAGTTAAGTCAATACCGTCTTTGTCCAGGTCGGCCAGAAGAACTTTAGCTACTTCAAGGCGATCCTCAGCAGTTTCGGGCATTCCATCGTCGCTCATGCAGAGGGCAACAACCTGTGAACCTGATTCTTTAACCAGGGGCATAACCTGCTCATAACGCTCTTTTTCAGCACTGATCGAGTTAATCATCGGCACACCTTTGTGGACTTTAAGCGCTGCTTCCAAAGCTTTTGGATCGGGGCTGTCAAGCGCTAACGGCTTGCTGACTACCTCCTGAACTTTTTCTACAAGCCAGATCAGGTGCTTTGCTTCATCGTGCACATAGGCCCCGGCATTAACATCAATATAGTCTGCCCCTGCTTCTTCCTGCCTGACGGCAAGATCCTGAATATATTTTACATCCTGTTCATCAATTGCTTTTTTAATTGCTTTACGGGTTGAGTTAATTAATTCTCCTATTATAATCATTTTGGTATTTACCGGGTTTAATAACCCGGTACTAAGCCTCCTCACATAAATTATTTTGCTGTCCGGCACTTTCTCCTGCCTGTGAACATTTTGAAACTTAACCCCGGCTAGGGCCCCGTGTTATTCACTCCACGGCCTTCCTATCGCCGACACCTCGATGGTACTCTCAATAAATAATTTTTGTTCCATATTATCTTCGTCAGCCGATGCCGACATTTTGCTGTACCGGTCATGACGTTCGACCATGGTTTCAATATCAACGGCACCCATCCGGGCAGCCTGTTCGTTTACATGTCTTTGCCCTTCCCTGCAGGCATAATCGATCGCTTCATCAAAGATCATAAAAAATTCTCTTTCCCGGGGGGTATGGACCAAAAAGCCACCGCCCTCACCGGGTTTCACCAGGATACTGACCCTTTCTACAGCCTGCCCGCTGACGGTGCCGACAGCATTGGCGACATCAGCATACCTGGGCAGGTAAAGCTCTGCCTGCAATCTTTCCGCCAGGGTTGGGAAATAGGCGTCTACCGGAGCGCCAACTGCAATCATGGGGTACTGCAAATCTGCTTTAAACTGAACCTGGCAGTTGGCATTGTCATCTTCTCCCGCAAGGATTCTTTTTAAAATATAGGTGCCGCCCGGTTCATCATTCAGAGAAAAGTCGGCCCCTTCTTCACTTAACAAGCGGTCTATGGTAAGCCCCGCCAACATAAACAATATTTCCTCCAGCACTGCAGCAACAAAATGCGCTGCAGAAACGCGATAGCGGCTGGCCAGCATTTCCGTTCCAAGTTCTGCCGCGCGCCGTTCCCACAGATCTAACTGCCCGTTTACATGCAGTATATCTGTCGGAGTCAGTGAAGCGCGGTGAACAGAGGCAACATTAACAAGCCTCTGCCAGGGCAAAAGGTCAATTTCTTTTTCCAGTTTTCTGCTGATATAGTGGAGCGTATGCGGGCCATCCTTGATTAAGTCAAGGATCTGCTGTTCGGTTTGGGTCATCTTGATATTTAAAGGATCCCTGATATAGTTCAGGATTGTAGTAGGCTGGGTATCCATTGATGAATAATCAACCGGTTTAATATTTTCCAGTTCTTCGATCAGGTAGGGATGTTGCGAAGCAATCCAGGATAACGGAAATACCCGCTGCGGGCCAACTGACAGTTCTGCATTTTTAGAAACCTGGACCAGGCTGTCACCTCCCAGGCCGATTGTTGTAATATGAGCAGCCTTAACCCTGGTCAGCCAGCCGCCGACTTCAGCGCCTTCTTTATTTATAGAAGGACGCCCTTCATTAAGGACCGCTACGTCGGTGGTTGTCCCTCCCATGTCAATAACAATTCCTTTTTGGATGCCCGTTAAAGTAAGCGCGCCGATAATACTTGCCGCCGGGCCTGATAGAATAGTTTCGATCGGTTTTTCGCGGGCCATTGTTTCACTGATCAGGCTGCCGTCCCCGCGAACGACCATCAGGGGGGCACCGATACTCAACCGCTCCATACCGAGTTTGACCGAATCCATCAAATCAGTGATTAAAGGCATCAGGCGGGCATTAAGGACAGCTGTAACCGTCCGCTCATGCATCCCGAGATCCGTACTCAGCTGATGTGCGGAAACCACCGGGTAACCGGTTAATTCAATGATCAAGTCAGATACCTGTATTTCATGAACAGGGTTTCGGACACTGAGGTAAGCCGATACGGCGAAAGCATCAACCTGGTCTTTCATTTCCAGGATTGCCTGCCTTGCAGCTTCAAGATCCAACTCTTCCTTAACCCGTCCCTTGATATTGCAGCCTCCGGGAACAGAAGCATAGTAGGGAGTAGGCAGGCCCTGATGGGGCTCGAACCCAATCTGGATCAGGCCTACCTCCGCTCCCTGGCCTTCAACGATCGCATTGGTGGCAAGTGTTGTTGATAAAGAAACCATCTTGATTTGCCCGATATCAACCCGGTTATCGTGCTTTTCCTTAAGCACTTCAACCAGATTGTCGAGGCAGCGGTTTATGGCCAGCGTTAGATTGTGCCTTGTCGTTTCGACTTTTGTTTTAGCTACCACTGCTTTCCGGTCCAAGTCGAAAATGACTCCATCGGTAAAGGTGCCTCCGGTATCAATCCCTAATGCCAGGTTTGCCATAATTAATCCCCACCAACTCTTGAAGGTTGTTTACTATTTATTCAGCTTCGATTCCGCTTTGTTAATGATATCAGTGATTTTCTGCTGCACATCTTTCGGCAGAGGCTCAGGTTCGTAGTTCTCGAGGATATCGATTACCTTTTCGTTGGCTTTGTCGAAAAGCGTTTTGCTTCCTTCAGCCTGCCAGTTTTCGTATATCTGCCTCTGGAACATCTCGGGGTACCATGTTTCTTTCTTGAAGTGGTTCATAGTGTGCTCTTCAGCAAGGAAATGGCCGCCCGGTCCAACTTTATCAATCACATCGAGGCCCAGGGTATCCTGGTTGACCTCAATGCCGTTGACTATTTTACGGGCTATTCCGATCAGGTCGTTACAGATAGTCAGGTATTCCAGCGAAGCAGTATTGCCGTGCTCGATATAGCCAACATCGTGGTTCAGGTTTGGTCCTGACTGAGCTGTCAGCAGAATAGACATTGCACCTTCGATCAGGGCCTGCTCATCGACAGCCTTTGAGTCCGTGCAACCGCAGGTGCCGAACATCGGCAGGTCAAGGTAGTTGGCAACATCTTTTAAAGCAGCCATCATCAGGTCGAATTCAGGCGCACCGTAAGCAAAGATGGTGGTCTGCATATCCATAACCGTAAATACCCCGCCCATGATGAAGGGGCTGCCTTCAGAGGTTACCTGGTTCAGGACCAGGCCGCTTAAGCTTTCCGCGATCCCGTTGGCCATCGCCCCGGCCAGGGTCGCAGGAACGGTCCCTCCGGCCATGATGCAGGGGGTGTAAACAACAGGCAATCCCTTTTTCGCAGCCAGCATCAACTTGCGCGCCGAATCATTGGGGTGCTGCAGGGGAGATATCGGCTCAGCATAAAGGGTCAGGAATGGGTTATTCCTTAGTTCTGCTTCTCCGCCGGCAATTATTTCGCACATTTGAATAATGTCGGAATAGCCGGGCTCATCAATAGCGGTAATAACAATTGGCTTTGAAGTGTTCAGGACCATAGATTGGAACTGGTAGCGGTCATAAACAAGCTGGTGTACGTCCTGGACGATCCCTAATGACATAACAAAGTCCAGGTTAGGCAGGGCATCGATCACCTTAGTAGCCATTTGAACTGTCTTGCGGCTGGCTTTAATCCGATCCTGGGTGTAAGGATCAATGAAATTCGGGGTATCGGAACCTGTCCCGAAATAGGCGTTGCCACCTTCCATCTCCATAACCCTTTTACCGGTTCTGCTGTTACTCAGTGAAACCTTGCGCGGCACCGTATTCAGGGCTCTTTCAACAAGCCTGAAAGGTATGCGCACCCGATTGCCGTCAACAAGGCAGCCGGCTTTTTTCATTCTTTCAACTGCTTCATCATCAAGATATGTAACCCCGGTTCTTTCCAGGACTTCCATTGCCGCGGCCACTAAGCGGCGGCACTGGTCATAGGAGAGAACCTCCAGGGAGCAAGATTCTTGTACCTGATAACTACTTTTCATTTTCCCAAACTCTCCTTTCTCCGCTAGGTTTAAGAACGGTCATCTATTAACCGACCAGTTTCAGGGCCAGGTCTTTGGCTGATGCTGCATCCGGCGCCCAGCCGTCTGCGCCGATTTCATCGGCAAAATC
>SKOR01000042.1 GCA_007119965.1 Syntrophomonadaceae bacterium | reverse complement strand
GTAATTATGGTGGCAAAAGGAGAGCTGATCTGATCAAGAAAGAGGACTGCTACCGGAGTATTTCCCCATATTGCCGCTGACATGAATCACCGCTGCAAAGCGGTAACAGGCATATTGTCGAATCACGGGGAAAGAAACGCCCGGCAAACGAAGCGCCGGGCAGACAAGATTCCCGGCCGGGGTTAAATCTAAAAAAAATAGCGGGCAGGGTCTACCCTGCCCGCCGCGTATTTCCTACAGCGCCTCGACAACCAGGTCGCCGACTTCACTCGTACTGTAACCCATCTGCCCTGCATTTAAAGATTTCAGCTTGCTGCTGCAAACCCCGGCAACCGCTTTTTCAATACGTTCAGCTGCTCCCGTTTCTCCCAGGTGGTCGAGCATCATGGCGCCCGCGCAGATCGAAGCCAGTGGGTTGATTACCCCCTGGCCCGTGTATTTCGGTGCAGAACCGCCGATCGGTTCAAACATCGAAACCTGCCCGGGGTGGATGTTGCCGCCCGCGGCGATACCCATCCCGCCCTGGATCATCGCACCGAGGTCGGTAATAATATCACCGAAAAGGTTATCGGTTACAATCACATCAAACCACTCCGGGTTTTTAACCATCCACATGCTGATCGCATCAACGTGGGCATAATCCCGCTCTATTCCGGGGTACTCGGGGCCAAGCTCATGAAAAGCCCTTTCCCAGAGGTCAAAAGCGTAAGTTAAAACATTGGTCTTGCCGCAGAGGGTCAGTTTCTTTCTTTGGCGCTTGTCACGGCAGTAATCGAAGGCATAGCGCAGGCAGCGCTCTACTCCGAAGCGGGTATTAACCGATTCCTGGACCGCCACTTCCTGCGGGGTGCCTTTGCGCAGGAAACCCCCGGCGCCGGCGTAAAGCCCCTCCGTATTTTCACGGACCACTACAAAATCAATATCTTCCGGCCCTTTATCTTTTAGCGGGGTAGAAACCCCGGGGAAAAGTTTTACCGGCCTTAAATTGACGTAGAGATCAAGCTGAAAACGCAGCTGCAGGAGCAGCCCCTTTTCCAGGATTCCGGGCTTTACATCGGGGTGCCCGATTGCGCCTAAAAAGATAGCGTCAAACTGCTTTAATTCTTCCAGCACGCTTTCGGGTAAAACTTCCCCGGTGCGCAGATAGCGATCGCCGCCTAAATCGTAGTTTACGGTCTCCATTTTGAACCCGAATTTTTCTTCTGCCGCCTGTAGTACTTTTAACCCTTCGGTTACCATTTCCAGGCCGGTACCATCACCGGGCAGTACTGCAATTTTATACATAGCTGATGCCTCCTTGTATTTTACGACGCTGCCGTGGTCTAAATAATAATACCCTAGACAGTATGCTCTTGAAAAGGGCAAGTTATCAAAAAGAGGCAATAAATATAACAGGCCTGTAAAAAATGCGTTTTGTATGATAAAGTTAAGACTGAAAAGAAGCCCGAACGGACCCGGCAGGTAAATGCTGCCGCCTGTGGAGTTTTAGAAAACCGGTTAACGGAGGATGACTTGTTGCGCAAACTGCTAACCCCGGATCAGCACCTAAACAATATCTTTGAGATAGATACAGCGTATCTTAAAGCCTTGGGGATTAAAGGAATTATCACAGATATGGACAATACCCTCGTTGCCTGGAGCGACCGCACTGTCTATCCCCGCCTGGCAGAATGGTTCGCCAACCTTAAGCGGGAAGGGTTCAAACTGTTTATAGTATCGAATAACAGTGAAGATCGCGGGAGCAAGCTGGCCAGCGAAGTGGATATCCCTGCCATCTGGTATGCCGTTAAACCCAGCCGCCGGGCATTCCGTAAAGCGATTGAACAGATGCAGCTCTCCCCGGAAGAAGTTGCGGTCGTTGGCGATCAGATCTTCACCGATGTCCTGGGCGGTAACCGCCTCGGCCTGCACACCATCCTGGTCACTCCCATCTCCGAAAAAGAATTCATCTGGACCCGGTTTCCGCGCATGCTTGAAAGGATAGTGTTATCGAAGATTATTAAAAATGGGCCTGAAAAGTGAACACAATCAGTTTATTCCACATACTTTATTGACATTACATCAAGATCAGGGTAAACTAACAAAGTAAGATTAAAAGCAGGACCGACAAAGGCATACCTTCCGAAAGGTCGGGACGCAAAGCTGAGGGTCTAAGGTTTGCTCAGGCAGACTAGGACAGCCTGGCTGCCGAATCTGAACATCTAATCCAGTCGGTCTCTCTTGTTATTTTAAGGGGAGATTTTTTTATGGCCGGCAGCAGGCGCAAAACCGAGGTGGCTGCTAAGGGGCAATCGATTAGCACTGGCGATTGCGGCGGTATCGTAATAGTGATGGTTTTGTTCAACTAACCTGCGGGCCACCGGAAGCTGTAAGCCCGTTAGTCCCTGACCTGTTCATTGGCGGCGCTTCTCCGAACGGCAGGAAACTAAATGGATGACAGCTGCCGGAATATGCGGGTCCCTTTTGAGGCTGGAGCAGGTACAAAATAATTTCAACTAAATGCAATTATCAGTAATTTTCACATATATTAGAAAAAATCCTTGCATATGCTACATAATGTGGTAAAATATATAATTGCAAGAACTTTATCGGTGCCTGACGAAAAATGCAAACCTTCCGAAAGGGAGAGCACGCAAAGCCATGGGTCTGAAGCCAATCGAGGGTATGACTGCCAGGTTGCCGTAGCAGGTGTTTTCTATTTCTTGTAATTATAAGCACCTTCATTAAACTTTGTAAGTTCTCGCTTAAGATTGAGAGGTGTTAATAAGTGCAGCAGGAAGATCCGGGAAAAGATCTGGATGTAAAAACCCCAAAAATACTGTCAATGTTTAAAAACAGGTTATTTGTGATCATTGCGGGATCAATCTTGCTTGTAGCGGTTATCCTCGGTGTTTACGGTATATTTATCCTGCGTGATCAAACCGCTTCAGAAGATCCCCCCACCGAACCCGAATTTGTAAGCAGTGAAACAGTTGATGAAAATGCAGAAGTAGAGGGAACGGCAGAGGTCCTGCCCCAGCAGCAGCGCAGCTATGACCAGGATGCCGAGGGTGAAAGATGGTCTGCATTCGAACCTGCGGTCGATCCTTTTTCCGACCCGATGAGACTGACGGGAGTTGTTTTTGGCGGGCGGGGCGGGGCAATGGCGATCATAGAATCGAGCGGCACATCTTATATTGTGGCCGAGGGCGATTATGTCGACGATCTCTGGGCTATCCGCAGTATTCACCGGGATACGGTGATTCTCCGTG
>SKOR01000004.1 GCA_007119965.1 Syntrophomonadaceae bacterium | reverse complement strand
TCTGCTTGTTTTTGCCTCGGGTAAGAACCGCCGCGATCCCCTGGGACCATACCTGCACACAGGTTTCGGTTTAAATGATCGCGATGATGAACTGGTCTTTAAAACACCCGATGGAAAAGTGGTTGACCTGGTGCCGATCAGAGAGCAGTTCAGCGATGTGTCCTACGGAAGGGATCCCGATAACGCCGCCGAGTGGCTTTACTTTCCCCAGCCCACCCCGCTGGAGCCAAACTATACTATGGGCTATGAAACGCTGGCCGCCGACCCCCCTGTTGAAGAGGGAGTGCTGTTTATTAACGAAGTGATGTCTGAAAACCTGAAGACCATTACCGATGAGGATGGGGACTACAAAGACTGGATTGAACTTTACAACTCGGGGGATTTACCCGTTAACCTCAAAGGTTTCGGCCTGTCAGATAACAGTGACAACCTTTTCCGCTGGACCCTGCCCGATGTTACAATCGGACCCGGCGATTACCTGCTGGTTTTTGCGTCGCGCAAAGATCGCCTTGATCCCGACGCCGCTTACCTGCACACCAATTATCAAATCCAGGTTACCGGGGAAACTATTTCCCTGACCCACCCTTCAGGGCAGGTTATAGATCAACTGCATACCGGCAGATTGGGCCCTGATATTTCGATCGGCAGGAACCCGGACAGCGGCAGTAACCGTTACCTGTTTACAGAGCCTACCCCGGGAAAGCCAAATACGACTGAACCACATGAAGGTTATGCTTTTACCCCCCTGGTTTCCAAAACAGGCGGTTTTTACGATGGGCCAATCACGGTTGCCCTCGAGGCGCCTTCCCCCGAGGCCGAGATTCGTTACACCCTTGACGGCAGGGAGCCCACTTCGGAATTTTCCCGTTACGACAAGCCCTTAATGGTCACCGATACCGCCGAATTGCGACCACCCGCTTATGTTGAAGGCGAACTTTACACCGGTCCCTTTGAAATTAGTGAGACCACGGTTCTGCGGGCCAGGGCTTATGAGGAGGGCAGGCTGCCTTCGGTTACAGTTAACCGCACATTCTATATCGGGGAAGAGCATAATCTGCCCGTTTTATCTGTAATGGGTGATCCAGATGATTTTTTTGATCCCGTCACAGGGATTTATGAAAGGGGAAGGGGGGGCTCATCCACTTTTCCCTACCGCGGGGCTAATTTCTGGCAGAGTATCGAGCTGCCTGTTCACCTTGAACTTTACGAACCCGATGGCAGGCTGGGCTTCAGCTTCGATATGGGGTTAAGGATTGCGGGACAGTACAGCAGGGCTGAACCGCAAAAGTCATTTAATCTTTTTGCCCGTAATATCTACGGGTACAATGAATTTAAATACCCTTTCTTCCCCGATTTCTACCCCGAAAAGCCGCTTGCCAACAAGGCGATAACCCTGCGCACCTCGGGCCAGGACTGGCGCCACTCCAAGATCAGGGATATCATGATGACCAGCCTGCTTGAAGGGACAGGCCTCGATTACCAGGCCCACCGCCAGTCTGTGCTCTATATCAACGGCGAATACTGGGGCATCTACAATATCAGGGAAAGGATCAATGAACACTTTCTGGCTTACAACCACGGGCTGGATCCCGATAAAATTGATCTTCTGCAGGGAAGTGGTTGGGTGCGTTCCGGTTCTAACGAACACTATTACGAAATGCTAAATTATGCCCGTGCCAACGATCTATCCGATCCCCGCCATTATGAATATATAAAGACGCAGATGGATATCATAAACTATATCGATTACTGGGTTGCCCAGATTTATTTTGCCCAGATCGATTCAGCAAATATAAGGTTTTGGCGGGAGCAAAGCCCTGAAGGCAGGTGGCGCTGGATCACCTTTGATTTAGACTGGGCTATCTGGGGCGACAATTATAGCCATAACACCCTGCGCTTTGTAACCAGCCCTGCCGGAACAGGCAGTGGCCGGAGCCTGAATACCGATCTGATGGTTAACCTGCTGCGAAACGATCACTTCCGGCAGGCCTTCGTAGAACGCCTGGCTTATCACTTAAACAATACTTTTGCCGCCGAGAGGGTTCTTGACCGGATCGATACCCTCGCTGAAAATATTGAACCTGAGATGACCCGCCACCTTGAAAGGTGGGGCGGCAGCATGAACCACTGGACAGGCCACCTCGGTATCATGCGCACTTTTGCCGAGCGGCGGCATTCTTACCTGCTCGGCTATATCCGCGATTATTTTTCGCTGACCAGTGAAGAGATGCAAATTTTCGATGCCTGGGAGTGATGTTTCGGGGTAGCCGTTAGGTTCGCTTTTCCAGGCAGCAGTTTCGCTGCCGGTGCGCTGTCCCCGTCCGGGCACAACCAGCGGACTGTGCCCCGGTTCCAACTTTACCGGGGGAAATGGGAGCCCGGGACAGAAAAAACTCTTCCCCGTCCACTGGCCTGCCTGACTAGATATAAAGCCCCCTCTGGTTAGAGGGGGCTTTATGGTTAAATTGGTTTAAAACTTCTGAAAGGCTTTCCTGGACGTGTCGCAGATCGGGCACTTGTCCGGAATAGGCTCCAGGCCTACCCAACCGCATACAGGACAGAGCTCAACCCCTTTATCTTCAACATCGTCGCCTTTAGCTACGGCTGCCTTTAAATCATTAAAAATGCCTCCGTGTACTTTTTCTGCTGCGTTGGCATATTCAAATGTCTGAAGCGCTTTTTCTTCTCCCTCAGCATCTGCTGTCTTAATAAAATCCGGGTACATGTGGGTAAATTCGTAATTTTCACCTTCTGCAGCTGCCTGCAGGTTTTCCATGGTGCTGCCTACCTGGTCGGCTATTTCAAAATGCTTGAGGGCGTGAATGGTCTCCGCTTCGGCTATCGCGTGGAATATCCGGGCTACATTTTTGAAGCCTTCTTTTTCAGCCTTGCGGGAAAAGGCCAGGTACTTGCGGTTGGCCTGTGATTCTCCGGCAAAAGCGGCCATAAGATTTTCTTTTGTTTTCATATTTAAATCGCTCCCTTTCGTTTTATGATACGCCTCAGCGTAAAAATATTAATTCAACGCAATTGAACTATTTCCTTTTTTAGCTATTATCCAAAAATGCTATTGACAATCACCCGCTCATATCCTATTATTATAGTAGGAATTATATATAAGAGTATTGAGTATGTCAAGAGTCGGGAAGGGATGATCTTATGAAAACAATTAACCTCGATTATACTGCAGCCGCACCACTTGACAGAGCAGTCCTGGATGCAATGCTTCCATACTTTACGGAGCATTACGGTAATCCTTCAAG
>SKOR01000053.1 GCA_007119965.1 Syntrophomonadaceae bacterium | reverse complement strand
TTTGTTTCACCGGCCATTAAAGCTGCTCCGCCACACGTCAAATGCCGGCATAAACTGAACCGTGTTAAAGAAAACAAGCGGGCTGAGTAAACACGAAAATAAAAACGCCCGCCAGACAGCTATACAGCTGTACTTGCGAGCGCCATTGCCCGTTAAATATATTATGTAGTATAGTATTGCCCGGTTTGTTTGTCAACCCCAAATATCAGGCTTTTAGCATTTCGCTGGAAAGCAGGTTGTAATTATTACCTGATTATATGGGTCAGTTGTCCCTGGTTCGCGATCAATTCCGGTCAGGTATTCATCTGGCCTCTGATTAACATCAGTGCTGCAGGTAAAATATTCTTCCCGGCAGGGTAACCTATTGTCTAAAGTCCTGTTTTTGTAGTATCCTTAACCTGGCTATGCACAGCTTTTGGCGAAACTGAAGCTGGAGGTGTTTTAACTTGAAAAAACAGTGGTATTTGTATAAAAAAGGACAGCAGCATGGCCCCTATGCCTGGGAAGAGATCTGGCAGGAAGCCAAGAATGGCGGGGTAGGCCCTGAAGATCTGGTTTGGAGGCAGGGACTGGAGGATTGGGTCCGTGCAGACCGGATTCATGGCCTGGTCAACATCCCTGATTTTGTGGACAAAGCCCCGCCGCCGCCCAGAATAGCAAATGTTCCGGGGACTGTCCCCAAAACCAAAGGTAAAGCTGCACCTGTAGCCTATAAAAGGCAGCCCGGGCAGGAAGACGGTGAAAAGAAAAGCAGCAATCTGCCGGTCATCCTTGTTGCCGCTGCGGTTATCTTAATCCCGCTTATCGTCGGTTCAGGGGTGTTCCTGTATCTTACTTTACGAGGCCCCGCGGAGGGTGAGCCTGAGGTTTCAGAGGAAATTGAAGAAGCGGTTGATCTGCCCGGCGAAGAAGGGCTGCCGGTTCTTTCCGGAGAGGGCAGCACTGCGGGCAATGTTGTAAACGGCGGGCTCGCTGCTGTTGACGGCCAGTGGATTTACTTCCGCAGTAATGAAGGGGGTACTTTACAGCGGGAACATATCTTTGATCAGGAAAAGCAGTTGATCAGTGCCGATTCGGCCTGGTTTATCAACGCCCTGGATGAATGGGTGTTCTATATCAATCGTGATGACAATAATCGCATATACAGGGTAAAAGGCGACGGCCGCGGTCGTATCGCCCTCACCGCTGATTCAGCCTGGTATCTTACCCTGGTCGATGACCAAATCTATTATATCAATGAAGATGATAATTACCGTATTTACCTGGTTGATGCAGAAGGGGAAGGGAAGGTCGCGCTCAGCGATGATTCGGCCTGGTTCCTCAACGTTGTTGATGATTGGATATACTACGTCAACCGCAGCAGAGATGATCGTATCTACCGGGTGAGAACCGACGGCAGCGGACACGTGCAGGTTAATGAGGCCGCTTCCTGCTGCATTAATGTATTAAACGATGGGTGGATCTATTATATCAACGAAGATGACGGTTCCAGGCTCTATAGAATCCGCACAGACGGCAGCGGCGATACTGCCCTTAACGATCACCCGTCCTGGTTTGTCAACGTTTCGGAGGACGGCATCTACTACGCTCATGAAAACGACAATTTTGCGATCCACAGGATGGATCATGACGGCGGTAATCCGGAGATGATCAGTATTCACCCGGCTCGCTATATTGTGCTCGCCGATGACTGGATATATTATCTTGACCACGCAGCAGAAGATACAGTATACAGGGTGCTTAAAGACGGGACCAACAGGCACCCTGCAGGCAGCGCTTTTTAATGCGAAGGGAAGGACATTAACTTTTCCTGTTGAATAACAAAGATGTGCAGAATTGGATTGCTTCAAAAAAAAACTCCCCAACGGGCACAAGCGGAAGAAAAGATCTTTTGAATGACCATTCTTCGGATTTGCGTCCCCGGGAGAAGTGCGGGATTTTCGCCGTTTACAATTATCCTAACCCGGAAAAAACCGCAGTGATTACCTACCTTGGCCTGCTTGCCCTGCAGCACCGCGGCCAGGAAAGCGCCGGCATAGCCTTTAATGGAGCCGCAGGCCTACAGTGCTATAAAGGGATGGGCCTGGTAGACAATGTATTTTCCCGCAGTGTCCTCGATTCAATCCGGGCTTCGACAATTCTCGGACATATCCGCTATTCCACAACAGGATCCAGTGAAGCCGTCAACGCCCAGCCGCTGCTGGCACGCTCATTCGATAAAAAAGGGATTGCCCTGGCCCATAATGGGAACCTGACCAATACCAGGCGCCTGCATAATGAGCAGATGCAGGAGGGGCAGATTTTTCACACTACTTCTGATACAGAAATTCTTTTAAGCTACCTTTTTAGATTTCGCCGTGAGGGCCTTGTCCGGGCGGTAGAAAAAGCGATCGGCATTGTCAGGGGCGCTTATGCCGCCGTAGCTATCGATGAGGAGCAGGTGGTTGCTTTTCGTGACCCCGGCGGTTACCGGCCCCTGGTTATCGGCAGGCTTGGTGAAGCTTATATTTTTGCCTCGGAAACTGCGGCCCTTGACACAGTTGGGGCTTCGTTCCTGCGGGAAGTAGAACCCGGAGAAATTGTTTCTGTGGGGCCGGGCGGCTTTAAGTCATACAGAACTTCGCAGCAGGGGTCAAAGCCATCGCTGTGCATCTTTGAATATGTATATTTTGCCCGCCCCGACAGCGTTATTGACGGTCAAAGCGTCCACATGGTCCGCAAAGCGGTCGGTTCCCTGTTGGCCGGGCGTATTCCTGTTTTACCCGATATGGTGATCCCCTCCCCGGATTCAGGTGTATCTGCGGCCATGGGCCTGGCGGAAGCATTAAACCTGCCCCTTGAATGGGCGGTTCACCGCAACCCTTACCTGGGCAGGACCTTTATAGCTCCGACCCAGGATGAAAGAGAGCTGGCTGTTCGCCTGAAGTTTAATCCGATTACAGGGCTAATCGCGGGAAAAAAAATAGCTATCGTTGACGATTCGCTGGTCAGGGGAACAACGGCGAGGATTCTTACTTCGCTGCTCAGGAAATCGGGAGCCGCTGAAGTTCACCTCTGCATTGCTTCACCGCCTTATACTAACCCCTGCTATTACGGGATTGATATACCCGTGGCAGAGGAACTGGCTGCTCTCGACTCAGGCTTCGACCGGCTGGCTGAAACTATCGGGGCCAGCAGTTTGACATTTTCCGCGCCCGAAGATTTATACTCGGCCCTCGGTAAAGATCAAAGCCGGTATTGCACCGCCTGCTTTTCGGGCGATTACTAAAAAGA
>SKOR01000083.1 GCA_007119965.1 Syntrophomonadaceae bacterium | reverse complement strand
TTCCCGCAGCCAGGTCCCATGCTCCGCCACCATTTCCACCCCGGTTTTCCCCAGCCACCGTGATAAAAAATCCCTGTCCCTGCCGCTGATCAGCACTACTGTGTTTTTCGGATCATCATTCAAGGCAGACAGCGTACCTGTAAGTCCGCTGTCCGCCTTGGCCAGCTCCGGCTTTTTTTTCAGTGAAACCAGGGTGCCGTCATAATCAAGCAGCAGGAGTCTCCTGTCAGCCTCGCGATACTGCTTTACAAGCTCATCCCGGCGCTGGTCAGTCAGAAAAAGCATCCGGTTCTCTTCCTGCCGTTTCCTGGACTGGGCCAGCTGTCCGATAAAGTCTTCCGTCCAGTAGAAAATATTATATTGCCTGATCCTTTCGGCCATCACTTCCCCGCGCGCCTTTTTATCTTCAGCAGAAATCAAGAGCCCTTCGGCAATAGCATCGGCCATCATAACAATGTCGTTCGGGTTAACTATAACAGCTTCGCCGAGTTCTGCTGCAGCCCCGGCGGTTTCGCTTAATACAAGGGTGCCATATGGCGATTGATCCTGGCAGGCCAGGTATTCTTTTGCCACCAGGTTCATGCCATCCCGCAGCGGGGTGACAAGGGCTAAATCTGCCGCGCTATACAGGGAAATCAACTCTTCAAAGGGAAGCGAGCGGTACATGTAAAGGATGGGCAGCCACCCGGGAGCGTCGAAGCGGCCGTTGATCTTTCCAACCAGTTCGTCGATTTCGCTCTTTAAAAGCTGGTATTCACGAACCGTGGTGCGGGAAGGGACACACAGCATCACGTAAGTTATGCGTCCATGCCATTCCGGGTGTTTTTCGAGGAACAGCTCGAAAGCTTTAAGGCGTTCGGGAATCCCCTTGGTGAAGTCGAGGCGGTCGACAGAGAGGATAATTTTTTCTGCCTTCAGTTTTTCCTGGAGCTGCTTGCGTTTTTTAATTACCGCGGGGGAGGATGCGGCCGAAGCAAATTTTTCCGCGTCAATACCCATCGGAAAAGTATCTACCCGCACCATCCTGCTGCCGGACATTACCTGCCCGTAAACCTGCTCCTTGCCCAGTATACGCAGGGCAGAGCTCAGAAAATGCCTGGTGTAATCATAAGTGTGAAAGCCGATCAGGTCAGCGCCGAGCAGGCCCTGCAGGATTTCCTCGCGCCAGGGAAGGTTGCGGAAGATCTCCATTGAGGGAAAGGGGATGTGCAGGAAAAACCCGATCGTGGCATCCGGCAGCTCCTCGCGCAGCAAAGCCGGCAAAAGGAGCAGATGGTAGTCATGGACCCAGATCATGTCGCCGGGCCGGACAACTTCGAGGAGCCGGCGGCAAAACATGCGGTTAACCTTTTTGTAGACTTCCCACTCCGCGGCGTCATAGGTACAGTATGTTGAAAAATAATGAAAAAGCGGCCATATGGTTCTGTTGCTGAAACCGTGGTAGTATTTTTTCAGGTCGGAGGCTGAGAGGTAAACAGGCAGGCAGTTGTAATCGCGGCGGAGGACTTCTTCCGTTTCAGTCTTGTTTTTTTGGCTGCCGGGGTTCATGCCCGGCCAGCCTACCCACAAACCGTTATTGCTGCGGTGAAAAGAAGAAAGGCCGGTGGCGAGTCCGCCAACACTGGGCGTAACTTTCAAGACTCCGCCTTTCCTCGACACGCTGACCGGCAGCCTGTTGGAAACGATGATCGTTCGACCGTCCCTGGGCCCTGGTTTCGGGGCAAACATCAAAATCACCTCTGTATTTCTTCATTAAACCCGGTTGTTCATTAAATAGACTGCAGCTTGACTGAGCAGGTACATTTGCCTTTTCCTGCGCTTGCTTGAATTATAACATAACTGGTCCGGTCATCCGCACCTGCGCGCGCAGTCCTTGCGCATAAAGCTAGCCCGCCCGGGCCTGTACCATGTCCATCCTCCACCCGGCCACTGTTATCAGTCAATAGACCATCCGCCCTTCAACAAACTGGCGGGTGCTTTCTTTTTCAGGCTCAGTAAAGATTTTCTCAGTGGCCCCTATCTCCACAATTCTACCCTGGTGAACAAACATAACCTGTTCGGCAATTCGCCTGGCCTGAAAAACATTATGGGTCACCATAATAATCGTAATCCCTTTTTCCCGGGCTAAACCGGTGATCATGCTCTCAATCTGTTCAATATTACCAGGGTCAAGATTGGCGGTTGGCTCATCGAGCAAAAGCAGCTCTGGTTCAAAAGCCACAGCCCTGGCAATAGCCACCCGCTGGGCTTCACCCCCGGAAAGGGTGTCGGCACGGCGGTTTCTAAGCTCAGTCATCCCAATCTGTTCAAGCAGAGTGCTGACCCTGTCTTCAGTTTCAGATTTAGAATACCCGCGGGCTTTAAGCCCGAAAGCAACATTGTTAAAAACACTATCTTTAAACAGCAGGGTTTGCTGAAACACCAGGGCCATTTTCCGCTGCAAAGCGAGGCGCTCCTGCCCGTTAGCAGCTACCGGTCGGCCATGGTACTTTACTTCGCCCCCGGTGGGCGGGGTAAGCAGGTTGATGATGCGCAGCAATGTGCTTTTGCCGGCGCCGCTGGGGCCGATTATACCGTAAATACAGCCTTTTAAAAGCTCCAGCCGGTCAACCCTTAATACTTCTTTGTCATACTTTTTGTATACCCCGTTCAACTCAAGCAGTGTTGTGCTGCAGCTAATTTTTGCCTCCCCCCTTCTGTATATTATAGAGAAATGAATTGACGATAAAAGAAAGGATCAGCAGAACCAAACCTAAGCCGATAGCCAGCTCAAAGTTTCCTTTCCTGGTTTCGAGAACAATAGCCGTGGTCATGACCCTGGTTTTACCTGCAATATTACCGCCCACGATCATCACCGCGCCTACCTCTGCAATTACCCGGCTGAACCCGGTAATTATCGCCCCGAGAATGGCAAATCTTGATTCCTTTACCACTGTCCAGGCTGCCAGGGCCGAGCTAGCTCCCAGCGAGCGGGCAGTTTCCTCTATAATGCCGCCTTTAGCCCGAACGCCGACCATGGTCAGACCGGTCACAATCGGCGCGGCGAGAAACACCTGGGCAATGATCATTGCAGAAGGAGTATAAAGCAAGGCTAAAACTCCTAAAGGCCCCTCGCGCGAGAGAATAAGATAGATAATTAACCCGGCAACCACGGGAGGCATACCCATGAAGGTAAAAATAATTTTATTGATAATGCGGGTTTTCTTTTCTCCTTTTAAACCCAGCAGGGTCCCTAAAGGGATGCCGATCAAGGTGGCCAGAATAATGGCCATTATCGAAATCCGTAACGAAAGAAAGACGATCTGCAGTAATTCCGGATCAAGAGAAATAATCAGTCTAAATGCTTCTACTAAACCTTCTAATAGTCGGGACAAATGCTTACCTCCAGTTCTAACCAAATACTGCGCGTAAAAAGCAGGCGCAAGATATAAATTTCAGGAAGCGCGCCCGGCTGCTATCGCAAAGCTGGCACTACTCCAAACCGTAACCGGGGAAAAACAGGGTTTTCCCATTTGCCTGGTACGAATTAATTAAATTCTGCCCTTTATCCGACATCAAAAACTGAATATAGATCACAGCGTAATCATACTTAACATGAGGATGTTGATCGGGGTTAACGGCCATTACGCCGTACTGGTTAAAGAGTGCCGGATCGCCTTCAAGGGCAATAACCAGGTCCAGGTTCTCCTCCATGGCCACGTAAGTTCCGCGATCTGCTATGGCATAACCCAATAATTCGGTGGCCATGTTTAAGGTCTCGCCCATGCCCTGGCCGATTGAGTTATACCAATCCTGTCCGTGCGGGTTCAAACCGGCGCTTTCCCATAGGCGCTGTTCCATACGGTGGGTCCCGGAATCATCACCCCGGGAGATAAAAGTTTCACCGGCCTCATAAATCAGGGTTAATGCGTCAACAACAGAGGTTACCGCAGTTACCCCTGCCGGGTCAGCTTCAGGACCGGCAATGATAAAGTCGTTATACATTACATCGTAACGATCAACAAATGCACCGTCTTCAACCAGCTGCAGTTCGGATGCGCGATCGTGAACGAGCAATACATCAGCATCACCGCGGGCGCCGGTTTCTAAAGCGGCCCCCGTTCCCTGCGATACAACATGAACTTCAAGGCCGGTCTCTTCGGTAAAGATGGGGTTGAGAAAATCGAGCAGGCCCGAATCGTATGTGCTGGTTGTTGTGGCCAGAATAATAAAGTCATCAACTAACCCGGGTTCATCAACCGGGATTGTTTCCACGGCGCAGCCGCCGATCATAAAAAATGCCGCCACGGTCAACAAGCCGGCTAAAATTTTAAATTGAATACAGCTTCGACTAAACATTAAAACTTCACGCATCCTCTAAAAAGTAATATTGCTTCCACCTGCGCCTATTCGTCTGACGTGAAAAAACTTTAGCCTTTCTGCACAGTCAGCAGCGCGAAAGTTTTTCAACTGCATCTGCCTGCCTGGTCCACAGCGACATCACCGAACTGCTTTAATCACTGCATGAGTTTCATTTTCTTGCCGGGCAGCCTAACTATATAAAAAAAGCATTTTCCCGTTGGAAAATGCGATCACAGTTAAGCGTTTTATGATCCTTCTTTCCGCAGCGGGAGGCGCGGCCGTTTCCAGCCGAACCCTGTCGTCCACTTTTCATAGCAGGTCATTGCAGCCGTAGAAACAGTGGATCGAAGGCCTTAATCATTTAATTGTTTACAATGTGCATTTTATAACAAGAAAAAGGTTTGGTCAAGGTTGGTCGTTGCACCCCGGGCTTTACATTTTTGTATTACTGCCTGCGATAATTTTGTCCAGGTTGGTTTAAGGTCCTCTTTATGCTGCGCTTATTCACCCGGACGGCCTGCTGCTGCTTCCGGCAACAGCGGGAATGCCGTACGTTTTTAACAGTTCGGCCAGGGAGAGGATGTTTTTCTCCCAAATTTCCCGTTCGGGAGGCTGGAAATCTTCCATACCGTAGGGTATGCCGAGAGACCGATATTTTTCTATGCCGAGCTGCCGGTAAGGGAGAAGCTGGACCTGCAGCACCCGGTTTTTTAAGGAGCCGACAATAAACCGCGCGGTGGCTTCGATGTTTTCCCGGCTGTCATTATGCCCGGGAATTACCGGGATGCGGATAACCAGCGGCATTTCTTTTTTTGCGGTTTCAGCAATATTGTGCAGAATGAGTTTATTGTCCACGCCGGTGTATACCCGGTGTTTTTGAGGGTCCATATGCTTGATGTCGGTGATTACCAGGTCGACTGACGGGTAGACGATATTTAAGATGCCGGGGCTGATGTGATGTTCTGTTTCCAGGCAGGTATGGATGCCGTGTTCCTTGCATTCTTTCAGGATGGCCAGGGAAAACTCCCACTGGATTAATGGATCTCCCCCCGAAAGGGTAACGCCGCCTCCCGATTTATTATAAAACGGGACATCTTCAAGCACTGCATCTACAACTTCCTGAACAGTATAAAGTTTGCCCCAGGTAATTAATGCATTCGCCGGGCATGCCTTTGCGCAGGATAGGCATGCTGTGCAGCTGCCGCGGTTGATAGCCATCACTCGGTTATTTTCGGTTTTTAAGGCACTTATTTCACCGGCGGGACAGGCAGAAAGGCAAAAACCGCACTTGTCTAGCCCGATGCAGCGGTCAGGGTAAACCCCTACCTCGGGGGCCGGCCTGATACATTCGGGGTTGCTGCACCATTTGCAATTAAGGGGGCAGCCTTTTAAAAAAACCTCGGTACGGATACCCGGCCCGTCGTGGATGGTATATCTCTGGATATTGGTCACATAGCCCTGCTTGTTAAGATCAGTCAAATGACAGCTCAGTCCTGCCCATAATATCGTATTGCAGCGGTTTGCTCAGCTCGACGAAAAAGGCGCTGTATCCGGCAACCCGGACCAGCAGGTACCTGTATTCTTCCGGGTTTTTGATGGCGTTCTCCAGGGTTTCCCTGCTCACTATATTGAATTGGCTGTGCATCCCCCTGCGGTCGAAATAGACATCGATCAGGGCAATCAGGTTATCCCGGCCGGTTTCCCCGGTTACACAGGAAGGTGAAAATTTCCAGTTGAGCAGGGTGCCGTTAGCCGCCCTGATATGGTCCAGCTTGGTTACCGACTTGGCAATGGCGCTGGGCCCTTTAGTATCGTGAGAACCAGCCCAGGTGTGGACCGGTCCGAGGCAGTCCGAAACAGGCTCCAGGGCAACCCTGCCATCGGCGGAGGCCCACTGGGTCAGGCCGAGGGCGGTATTTGCCGAAACCGAATAAACGCCGGGCAGGTATTTGCCTCCGCGGCAATTTGGCCGGTTTTCGACATGCCTGCAGTAGGTGTCTGTGGCAAATTTGGCCAGTTCATCGGCGTAGTCGTCATCGTTTCCGTAATGGTGGATCTTATCGCTGTTGACCAGGGCGTAGAGCGGTTCATCGCCGACCCAGTTGTTTTCCAGGGCGTTCAGCAGGCCCTCTGCGGTGACTTTTTTTTCTTCGAATATTAACTGTTTTATCGCCGCCATGCCATCGGCCGTAGTTCCCACCCCTACAGCCTGGGGGCCGGTAAAATTGTACCTGGCCCCACCGGCAGATACATCAATTCCTTTTTCTGTGCAGTCATCGATCAGGGTGGATAGGTAGGGAAGCGGTTTTAACCGCTGATGGACCCGGTCCATGATCTCGATGCCCCTGATCATCAGGTCAACCCAGTATTCCATTTGCCGGTCGTAGGCTTCCAATACCCGGTCAAAAGAACTGAACTCGGCAAGTTTTCCGGTTTGCGGCCCGAGGCGTTTGCCCATCTCCCCGCAGTTTTCCCAGCGGTCACAATGTTCTCCGCAGCCGATACATCTGCCGTCGTTGATAGCCAGCTCGAGGATCTTGGCAATATTGAAGTAGGCGGCATCATGCCAGCCGTATTCTTTGCCGCCCGAGTCGATCTCCACGCAACCCACCACGTGGTAGTTCCTGGAATCTTCCAGGGTTCGTCCGGCGCGCAGCGAAGCGGGGATGGCTGCCTGGTCGTTAAATACTTTTGGCTGGCCGGTGCCGATGCGGATCACGTTGGCAGTCTTAACCTTCAATTCCCATGGGGTCTGCTCATGCCAGCGGACGGCAACCCAGGGAACTCCCGACCTGGTGTGGGCAATGGCATCAAGACACATAAAAGTTAAATCAGTGGTGGCATCGTTGCCTTCCCTGTCAACGCCGCCTAAGGTGATGCTGTCCCCGCCCATGCCCCGGCCGGAATTGGCGATTACTGTCAGGCGATCTCTCAACTTGGTCCACCACAGGTGCTTAATAAAGTATAGCTCGATCAACTCCTGGATATCTTCTTTGGTTGCCTCGCCGCTTTCAATGTCCCGCCGGTAAAATGGTTCCATAAATTGATCGAACCTGCCGATCGATACCGAATGGCCGTTGGTTTCAATAAGGATGATTGTTGTTGCCAGGTAGAGCAGCTGCAGGGCTTCAAAAAAAGTCCGCGGCGGGTTGGTCGAAACCCACCTGCAGTTGTCTGCAATGATATTAAGTTCCTGCTTTCGAAGGGGTGTTTTCTCCTTTTCGGCTATTTTAACTGCCAGGGCGGCATAACGCTGGAAATAGCGAATTGCCGCTTCTATCGTTATCAGTTCTGCCCGGTAGAAATTTTCTTTGGCCCCTGCCGGGTCCTCGTGTTTGTCCAGGCTTTCGAGTTTTTCCAGCACTTCTTCTCTAAGCCCGTAAAAACCCCGGGCAAATAGTTTTTCATAATTAGCCTGGAGGTGCCCGATTCCACCGTACATGTAGAGGTTAAGAAGATAAAAACCACGGCCGATATTTGTTCCCTTCAGTTCATCTTCGTTCATCTCTGAGATAACGACTTCGTCAATAGACTTGCCCTTCCAAAAGCTCTCTATCTCTCTCAGTTTTTTTGCCGAATGCTTCGATATATAGTAGCGGTCATGCAGCCTTTTATGCCAGGGATGGTTTTTCATTTCATCCATGACCCAGCTAAAAGAATGTTCGGGAAAAATCGGTGCTGCTTTCATCGGCGCTGCCATTTCGCCTGCGATCAATTCATCTTCCGTGATGCTGATTTCCACATTATCGAGAACATTGGCGAGGGCTAAAGCGCACTTGATAACCTGCGGCTCGCGCTCATATTTTTGATAGGCTTCTGTTACCAGGCTCGCTCTCTGGTGATCCACGGTAAATTCGCCTTCAAGGACCCGGTTGATAAAACGGTTGACCCTGGGGAACGGGGAAGTGTTTTTGCCCATATGACCGTCGGAAACGGGCCACTCGCGATCAAAGGGAGTAATCCCGACCGGTTTTTCTTTCCTTGCCGATTGCAGAGTCATTTTTAAAACCCCCCGTATTTATTTGCTGCCGTTCATCAGTGACAGGGCTTTTGAAAACCAGGCAAAATCCTTATAATTTCCTTCAACCGTCAACTTTCTTTCCGTCAGCGCAGCCAGCGAGGCTTCTTCGTTGCCGGAAGTCATTACCCTGAAAGCTGTGTCGGGATCGGACCAGACCATCGCAAAAGCTGCTTCATGGATTCCCGGAACAGAGGAAATCTTTCCTTCCTCAAAAATATAGAGCCTGCCTTGTGTATTGTCCGCAGTTTTAATCAACGCCCTGAGTTTTTTATCTTTAATATATTTCTTAAAAGCCGCGTTCTTTTTTGATGCAGCCTTTAATTTACCTGAGAGCAGAAACAATAGGAGCCCCAGTTTCATATCTTCACCTCTTCATGATGTGCGACAGCAGCATTGTAATGAAGGACCATCAAAACAGGGAAAACTGGTGCTGCCGGGCGGATGCTGCAGGAAAAAATATTTATAATATTAAAAGAATTGTAGCATAACAGAAATAAAACCGCCAGTAAAAAGCAAGGCAATGCAGCCCAGCGAATTTAGCTGCACCGGGTTGCCTAAAAAGAAGCAGCTAAATGGCTATAGAACCTTCTAAAGGCTGTTTTACGCAGCATCAAAGCGGGATGTCTGGGCTGAGGCGCAGGGGCTAAAGGAGGAACAGACAGCCCTTCCGGCCCCGATTACCGCCATACTTGTGGTAATATCTCCGCGGCTTGGTTATAATAGCATCATATAATATTTTGCAATTATAAGGAGGAGCAATGGAAAAAAAACACCATGAACCAGATAAAGCATATAAGAACATGGACTTTATAAAAAGCCCAGAGGCGAGAACTATCCGGATTCTGTCCGAGTACCTCGAGCCGATGAAGCGTTTTAAGGACCAAAAAATTTATGACACAATCGTTTTTTACGGATCCGCCCGCACCAAAAACCTGGAGGACTCAAAAAAAATACTTCAGGCTGTGGAGGAGAAGGTTGCGGCAGCAGGCGGCAAACCCGGCCCTGCCCTGGAGGAGGAACTTGAATATGCCAAAAACCAGGTTTTTGTCTCCCGCTACTATGAGGATGCTGTAGAACTGGCCAGGCGGATGACGGAGTGGTCAAAATCCCTGGACTCAATATACCGCTTTGTGATTTGCTCGGGGGGCGGACCCGGGATGATGGAGGCGGCAAATAAAGGGGCAATTGATGCGAGAGGAAAATCAATCGGGCTCAATATCAGCTTGCCGTTTGAGCAGACTTCAAACCGCTACATAACGCCGGATCTGAATTTTGAATTCCACTACTTTTTCATGCGCAAGTTCTGGTTCGTCTATCTTGCCAAGGGCCTGGTCATCTTCCCCGGCGGGTTCGGCACCCTCGATGAACTCTTTGAACTGCTTACTTTGATCCAGACCGGAAAAGTTAAAAAGAAGCTGCCCATAGTTATCTACGGTTCAGAATACTGGAACCAGATTATCAATATCGACAACATGGTCAAATTCGGTGTAATCAGCAAAGAAGACCGCGACCTGGTTCAATACTGCGACACTGTCGACGAAGCATTTGACTACCTGAAAGATGAACTGACCAGCCTCTACCTGCAAGGCGAATAAGAAAAGATCGTAAAAGGGGCCGGGTCTGAAGAGCCTTCCTGCTGTCTGCCAGGCAAGCGCTTCAGACCCGGCCCCGCTGTATTCAGGGCCCGTCGTATTTAGGGATAATTCGCGGCTGGAATATTTAAGCTGCTTCTTTCCTGCCCCCCGTGTAGATTAAATACCCCTGGGCAACCAGCAGCAAAAGGATGCTGATTGCCGCGGCAGAAATGACAGCCGGGTAATGCCCGGCAAACTCGGCCGGAGAAGCATGCTTGATCCATATGCCGGCGTAAGCCCAGACGATAACCAGGCCGTAGGCGATATCCCTGTCCCTGAACATCCTGGCGATTCCGATTGCAACCCCGACCAGGAGGATCAGCACCGTCCAGAACTGCTCTGAAATACCGAACCCGCCCCAGCCCACGCTGACCAGGTATGTTGTGACATTGGCGATCGTGGCCACGGTAATCCAGCCAAAATAAACGCTGAAGGGCAGCCGGATCAGGATTTTTTCTTTGAGTGAAAACTGCTCTTCTCTGAGCCTCGTCGCAATAAGGATCAGGCAAACCAAAATTACGATCATCATCAGCAGTGAAAAACCTATCGCATCATAATGCCAGGCAAAAATCCATATTGTGTTGGCGATAGAAGAGATAATAAATAACAGGCCGATACTTTGAAACAGCTCTACCCTGCCGGCACCCTTATCTGACTGGAAAAGGCCGAACTGGTAGAGGGTGTAGGCAGCCAGCAGAATATAAATCAGGCCCCAGATAGAGAAAGTCAAACCGGCGGGGGCAAAAAGATCGGGGTAGGAATCAGAGACCTGCCCGGTAGTTACCCCGTTAATCGGCAGCGCATTTGCGAGGCCGTTAACGAATACCATGATCAGGTAGGTGGCTGCCACTGCAATTTTAGTATAAGTATATCTGCTGTTATCCATACTTTCACGCTCCTCTGCTTTTATTCTTATAATATAACAATATTACCATGCTCGCATCATGGTTGCAATTAGCTATCTGCAACTGCCTTCCCGGTTAATTAACCACAGGGTTAATCAACCTGAACCGGCCTCGAGTTCATCGAGCAGCTCAAGCATCTCTTTTGTGCCTGGAATATCGCTCATAGAGTGGCCGTAATGCGCATAACGCAGCATACCCTTTTTATCTATAAGCATTTGGGCCGGCTGGCGGCCAAGCTTGAAGAGCCTGACCTCCTGGCCGTAAAGTTTAAGTAGCGCATGTTTGTTATCGGGCAAACCGATAAAAGGCAGGCTGTTCTTCTGCCAGTAACTGCGGAAGCGCCCGGCGCTCTCAGGGCCGACGGAGATAACAACAGCGTCCCGCTGAATAAACTGGTCATGGTCGCGGCGCAACTGCGCCAGGTGCTTTTGGCAAAACGGTCACGCCAGCCCCCGGTTTAAAACCAGCACGACATGTTTATCGCCTTTAAAATCTTTAAGCGATACGGGGTTTCCGTTAAAATCATCCAGGGTAAAATCAGGTGCAGCCTTGTTTATTTCAACCCGCGGCATAATAAGCTCCCCTTTCGATATCTCAAAACCTGCTTCAGGATTTTCGGGGCTGTAAAGTGATCAGATCTTCCTGCCTGAAGTGGCCGAGGTATTGCTCAAGCCTGGCCGGGGGAAAAGGCCTGCCGTGGGCGGGATAAAAAGTGTCGGCCCCGGCATCGATCAACTTGCGCCAGCTGCGGTAGCTTTCCTCCATATCGGCCATATAAGTGCAGCAGTACCGAAGCCCCAGCCACTGCATGCTGCTCATAGCTGCATCGCCGCAGAAGCAGGAGCCGTCATCCAGCAGCAGCGAGATGGAATCGGGGCTGTGGCCGGGGGTATGAAGGATCTTTCCCGGGATTCCCAGCGAGCGCAGGAGTTGATCGTTGTCTCCCTCTACCAGGAGATCATCTTCCCCCGGCTCCAACGGGGGAAAGCGCGTGCTTAACCCGAGCTTAAGCTTTGACATCACCCAACCCATAAGCAGCACCCTCCGGCTGGTAAAGCCTCCGCCTGCAATCCTGGCATTCCTGCCTTTTCTGAGGGGCTGTTCAGCTTCTCTGTGGGCGATAACCCTGCACCCGGAAGCCCTGC
>SKOR01000081.1 GCA_007119965.1 Syntrophomonadaceae bacterium | reverse complement strand
CAGGGCGGGTGCAAGCTCACTGCCCAGCTGGGCCAGGTCGTCAGTTTGGACCGAGGTCAAACCTTCTGCCAGAAATTCGCCAGCTGCTTCTTTAACCAGCGCTTTCAGTTTTTCACTATCCAGCGGGGGGAGCAAACCCATTACCAGCTGCATTGCATTTTCTTCCAGAACCCCTGTCGGAACCCCTTTTAAATCTGTTTCCACCTTTCCGCCTTCTATTGATCGGGGCTGCTGATCAATACCGGCTTTTTGCAGGGCCGTCGTGTTTGCCACACAGATGTGGCAGCAGTTGCGCATGATTGAAACAGGGTTGTCGGGAGCAGCCCGATCAAGGTCGCGGCGATCAGGCATCCGCTTTTCACTGAAGCGGCTCTGGTCCCAACCCCAGCCAAGTACCCATTCACCATTTTTTACCGCACGCTCTTCAATAAAAACCTGCACTGCCCTGACTAGATCTTCAATTCCGGTACAGGGGCGTAAATCTACTTTAGAAGCTGTAAGGGCGTGCCCGATCAGGTGCATGTGGCTGTCATTGAAGCCGGGAAGCAGGCTTCTGCCGCCGAGATCGATAACCCCGGTTTCTGCATTTTTCAAGGCAAGGATTTCGTCATCGCCGCCTACAGCAGCAATAACCCCTTTTCTGACAGCCACGGCCTGCGCAGCCGGACGACCCGAATCTGCGGTAATAACCCGGCCGTTATGAAATATTAACTGCAATATTTTATGCCCCTCTCTTATAGGATTTGTTGAATTTAAAGCTGGAACAATTCACTGTGAATCCTGGATGGCGGAACCTGCAGTTCTTTTAACTCAAAGATAACTGAGGCAGTCATAGCAGGAGGACCGCAGACAAAAAAATCTTTCTGATCAAGGCTGCCCAGGTAAGATTCAAGCATCTCGCTGTTAAAGTGCCCTTTTTCACCCTGCCATCCGGGCTGATCGGACATGATCAGGATTAACCTGAAATCTGATAGTTCCTTTTCCATCTGCTCCAGCTCTTCCCTGAAACAGAGGCTGCTTTCGTTACGGTTAGTCCAAAACAGGGTCACCTTTAAAGTAAGCTCCCGGTCCCGGATATAGCGCAGCATACTGATGAAAGGGGTAATTCCGATCCCTCCGGCGATAAAGACCAGTTCTTCAAACCGGTAATTCAGAAAGCTGAAAACCCCGTAAGGAGCATCGATAAAAGCTTTGTCGCCCACCCTGGTATTTTTTATCGTCATTGTAAAATCACCGACTTGTTTCGGTGTTATCGAAAGCCGCCCCCGGGTGGGGCTGCTGGATATGGTAAAAGGATGGGCGTAAGAAAGACCCTCATCCCTTAATAATTGAATAAACATAAACTGCCCGGGCAGAAAATCAATCTTTTTGCCTTCGAAACAGAGGCTCCAGATATCCCTGGCTTCCTGACTCACTTCGACCACCTCATAGGGGTTTCCCCTGATACTCCTGATACGTGCCAGGCGGTACGCGATAACTGCTGCATAGAGCACAGCAAGTAAAATCCAGAGATAAAAGAGCGCTGTGCCGGGAACAGCATGATAGAAAACATGGATCAGAACCAGTGGAAAGAGGATATAGTTGGCCAGGTGGATGTTACGCCAGGTTTCATAAGCGAGCCCGATCAACCTGTAAAGGGAAGCGACTGCTGCGGTAACCATGAAGCCCAGCAGTGCCAGCACACCTACCCAGACAAAGACTGTTGGATAGACTTCGCCAAAAGCGGTGAAGCGGTAATACAAGATCAGCACAGCATGCGCGGTTAATAAAACCAGGCCTGTCCGCCCGAAAAAGCGGTGCCAGCCCAGCATCCGATCCAGGCCGAAACCCGCTTCAATAAATTTAACCCTGGATACAAAAACAAACTGCAGGGAAACCAGGGCCAGGCCTAAGGCTGCGAGCAGCTGGCTTACCTGCCTGAGGTAAGTTGTGCTAAAGGTTGCAAAATCGGCTCCTGACGCCCAGGAACCGAGAGCCATCAGCAGCAGGACCATTACAGCCGATAAAACCAGGCGCGCTTTCATCAAATCGCCTCCCCTGCTATCATTTTATAAAATAAGCCTGGATAATACAAATACGGGCGGTTATTATTTGCTCAGCCGCCTATAGTATAATGTATCCGCCGCCAGGGCAGGATAAACTTTATGAACCGGTTAGGCAAAATAATTTTTCTTAACAAACCGGTATTGCCTTGTAAAGTGCCACCTTTTTGCTGTATAATTTAAAAATCGGATTACACATGGCATCAAACACAATGATAGTTCATTACTTGAGTATATATCGCAAATAGTCTGGATTGCTCCTTATAGCTCTTAAATATAGTATGCCAGATAACAAGGAGAAATAAACCGTGCCATTTATCAATCTACTGAAAAGAAATCTGCTCAGGCTGGTGCTGGTCGCGGCATGGATCCTGCTGGTGCTTTACCCAAACCCCGGGAACCTGATCGCCAGCGTGTACAGGTTAAAAAACCCGCCGGTAATGCCGTTTCAGGTTATTGATATCGCCCTGGAACTGGAAGGCGTCGCCCCACATGAAATAGAGCAGTTTGTTTTCAACCGGGTTCCCTACCAGTTCGACTGGGAGGTTTACGATATGCCCTGGTACTTTCCAACTCTCGATGAAATCCTGCAAAAGAACAGCGGAGATTGTAAATCCCGCTACCTGCTTTTCGCTTCTTTGCTGGAAGAGTTGGATATCCCCTACCAGAAAAACATTTCGCTGACCCATATCTGGGTCGGTTACGAAGGCAAAAAAGAAAGCAACCTGGAAAATTATAATGAGTCGTTTATCGTTGTCGATCAATCCGGACAGGCCAGGCTCAGTTTGCCCCGGCCCGATTTAAGAAGGTCCGGACAAAGTTTTTACCGCGGCTTCTGGGAAGTAATGCCTGCTGACAGAAAGCTGCTCCTGACCAGCGGTTTACCGCTTTTCTTCGTCATCTTTACCCTGCAGCCGGCCTTCAGCAAACCTTTCCCGGGGCCTCTGGACAACTTTTATTCCCGGCAGAAAGATAAAGACTAATCGCCCCTCCCCCGGCCAAGATCAGGGCCGGGAGAGGAGCTCCTTTTAATAACAAACTTCAAAGCTGAGCTAATTGAGCCCCCCGTCCTTTGTTTTTTCTTTAGCCTGTTTAATTGACAGGCCAATCCGGTTGCGCCCGCGATCTATAGAGAGGATTTTAACCTGCACCACAGATTCAATCTGCAGAACTTCCAGGGGATGCTTGATATATCGATCGGAAATTTCGGAGATATGGACAAGGCCGTCATGATGCACACCGATATCGACGAAAGCCCCGAAATCAACGATATTGCGCACGATACCCATCAGCACCATCCCGGGGGAGAGATCATCAAGTTCGGTTACCGATTGGAGGAAGACCGGTTTAGGCAGATCTTCACGGGGATCACGGCCGGGCTTGCGGAATTCTTCCAAAATATCTTTTACCGTCGGCTCTCCGGCACCCAAACGCTCCGCGAGGGCTTTTACTTCATCATCAGCCAGGGCAGGGACAAATTCAGGTTGGCCCAGGTTCTCGGGCACCAGGTTAAGCTCTTCCATGATCTGCCCGGCCAGGGCGTACGATTCGGGGTGAACAGCGCTTCTTTCCAGGTAATTACCGCTATCGGAGATGCGCAGGAAGCCGGCACACTGCTTAAACACTTTCGGTCCAAGGCCGCCAACTTCAAGCAGCTGTTCCCGCGACCGAATTGAGCTGTTTGCATTGCGGTAATCAATAACCCGACCTGCCACGGTTGAGTTAATTCCTGCGACATAAGCAAGCAGCGCTGCCGAGGCGCTGTTCAGGTCTACGCCGACACTGTTAACACACCCTTCTACAGTCCCCTTTAAAGTTGAGTCCAGCTCCCTGGCGGCCATATCGTGCTGGTACTGACCGACACCGATTGCTTTCGGGTCAATTTTGACCAGTTCGGCCAGGGGATCCTGAAGCCTGCGGGCAATAGATACGGCGCTGCGCTCGGCAACATCAAGATCGGGAAATTCCTTTTGAGCCGCCGTCGAAGCGGAATAAACACTGGCCCCCGCTTCGTTAACAATGGTGTACTCCACGGAAAGGTTATTGCTCTTGATCAAATCGGCAACAAACACCTCGCTTTCCCGTGAAGCGGTGCCATTGCCGATAGCGATACAGTCTATGTCATGCTTTTGCAGCAGCTGCAGCACTTTTGCCGCCGCCCCTTTCACATCATTGCGGGGCGCAGTAGGAAATACAGCCGAGGTATCGAGCAGTTCCCCCGTTTCTGAAACGCAGGCCAGCTTACAACCGGTTCGAAAACCGGGGTCCCATCCCAGCACGCGGCGATTGCGGGCAGGGGGTACGAGCAGCCTTTTTTTCAGGTTCTCTTTAAAAACTACCAGGGCGCCTGCCATCGCCTTATCAAGCAGGTTAAGCCACACTTCCTTTTCCAGGGACGGGTGGATCAGGCGTTTAAAGCTGTCAGCGGCAGCAGCTCCGATCAGGTCGCGGCAGGGTTCGTTCTGTTCGTTTTTTATATATTTTGCCGTAATAACAGCCAGCGCTTTCTCTTCGGGAAGGATCACCTTAAAATCGAGTACTTTTTCACGCACGGCCCGGTTAATGGCCAATACGCGGTGCGGTTTTATTCTTGCCAGCGGTTCGCTGTACCCGTCGTAATCATCGTAGGTATTTACCTCTGCTTTTTTCTTCTTGACCACTTCAACTGATCCATGGCGGTGGTAAAGCTGGCGCAGGCTTTTGCGAACGGCGGCATCGTCGGAGATCATTTCGGCAATGATATCAGAAGCGCCCTGCAGAACGGCAGTGCTGTCGGGCAGATCTTTTTCGGTATCGATATACTGTCCCGTTTCTTCAACCGGGTCGGCCTGCCCTTCCAGGATCGCCAGGGCAAGATCTTCCAGGCCTCTTTCGCGGGCCACTGAAGCCCTGGTCCGTTTTTTCGGCCTGAAGGGGCGGTAGAGATCATCGAGCTCGGTAACGGTAGCCGCTTTTTCAACCTGTTTTTGCAGTTCAGGAGTCAGCGCATCCTGGGCCTCGATCAGGCGCAGTACTTCTTCCCGCTTATGCTCCAGGTTACGGTACTGTCCCAGTTTATCGTGCAGCAAACGCACTTCTTCATCACTCAGGCCCCCGGTCATCTCTTTCCGGTAGCGGGCGATAAAGGGGACGGTGTTACCTTCGTCGAGCAAGGCTGCCGTTTGAGAAATTTTGCTTTCGGTGATATTTAATTCTATACTCAGGCGCTTGTAGATTTGTTCCTGCATGGTTTTGTCGGATCCCTGCTTTCCATAAAAATAGTGGTATCTGCCCAGTTAACCTGCAGGTCAGAGTTCCCTTGGAGACTTGAGCAGATACAAAACATATTATTAACCTTTCGGCCTTTGCAGGGGAATCCCTTCACGGCAGAGGGGGCAATTTTGCGGTTCAAATGATTCGATTTCCATTTCCAACAACGCCCTGAAAGGCACTCCCAGGTCAACTTTGCCGGCTGTCCGATCAATCATGACAGTAACACCGGCTATTTCAACATCAAGGGGCTGCAGCAAATCTAAAACTTTTTTAACCGACCCACCGGTAGAAATCGCGTCCTCGGCAACCAGAACTCTTTCGGCGGGTTTGACCTTAAAGCCTCGCCTGAGAGCCATCCCCCCTCCCGACGGTTCGGCAAAGACAGCCCTGGCCCCGAGAACGCGGGCTATCTCGTAAGAGAGGATTACCCCGCCCATAGCCGGCCCGATTACGGTTTCGACTCCATTGCCAAGGAAAGGTTCCGCCATGCCGCGGCAAACCCCTGCGGCATGTTCCGGATACTGCATCAATTGCGAGCACTGCAGAAAGCGGGCACTGTGCCGGCCGGAGGTCAGCAGGTAATGCCCTTCCATGATCACCCCGGTGCTTTTCAGCAGTTCCGTAATTTCAGATTCGTTCATATCGCTTCACCCATTTCATTTAAAATTGTCCGGGCCGCTTCAATGGGGTCGGCGGCCCTGGTTACCGGCCTGCCGACCACCAGGTAGTCTCCTCCCGCCCGAATTACCTCGGCAGGAGCAGCCACGCGGGCCTGGTCATCTGCAGTTCCCTGAAGCGTCCTGACTCCCGGGGTCACTGTCAGGAACCTGCTCGAAGCAGCTTTCCTGACAGTTGAGATCTCCAGCGGTGAACAGATTACCCCGTCAAGGCCGCACTGCTCAGCAAGCCTGGCAAGGATGGCCACCCTTTCGGCGACTGCTGCCTCACAGCCCGTCTCAGCCATCAGATTGTCATTCATACTGGTCAGCACGGTTACGGCCAGGAGCAGCGGTTTTTTCCCCGAAGCTTCAACGGCTTCTTTTGCCGCCAGCATCATATCCCTGCCTCCCGCGGCATGGATATTCAGCATCCATACCCCCAGCGCTGCCGCCGCTTTAACCGCCGCGGCAGCTGTATTCGGGATATCGTGGAACTTCAGGTCCAGGAATACCCGGTAGCGGGAAGCCAGCTTTGCCGCAAGGTACGGCCCGCCGGCCATAAAAAGCTCCAGGCCCACTTTAAAACTTACTCCAAGGGGCGCAAGTTTTTCAGCCAACCGTTCGGCCTGCGCAGGATCCGGCAGATCCAGGGCGATAATCAACCTCCCGGCATGATCAGCCATTCGCATACCCTCCTCTCCGGGCAATCCCTTCGATCTGCCCGAGCGTATTTATGTTATGCTCCTCCATATAGCCGGCCAGGCCCCTCACTATTTTGCCGGGCAATTCAGGGTCGTAAAAAAGGCCTGTCCCGACGGCGACAGCCCTTGCTCCGGCCATTATGAACTGGAGGGCGTCTTCAGCCGAAGTAATCCCGCCCATCGCAAGCAGGGGTATATCAACCGCTTCTGCCGCCTGCCAGGCCATCCTGAGGGCTGCCGGGAGCACCGCAGGACCTGATAAACCGCCGAAAGTGTTGCCGAGAAGCGGCCTTCCCGTTTCAGTATCGATCAGCATTCCGGAGAGGGTGTTAATCAGGGAAATTCCATCGGCGCCGGCTTCTTCGGCAGCTCGGGCAATAACCTTTATATCGGTAACATTGGGAGATAGTTTTACCAGCAGGGGCAGGGCGGTTTGCCTGCGCACAGCGCTGACCACCCTGTATGTTACAGCGGGGTCTGTACCGAAAGCGACGCCACCCGCTTTCAGGTTGGGACAGGATATATTAATTTCAAGTCCGTCCACCCCTTCCGCGCCGTCAAGCCCCGCGGCCACGTCAGCATATTCGTCGATATCACAGCCGACAATATTGACAATAATGCGCGGGGCTGCGCCTTTAAGCAGGGGCAGATCTTCAGCAAGAAAGCGCTCCAGGCCGGGGTTCTGCAGGCCGATTGAATTAAGCATCCCCGAGGCCGTTTCAGCCAGCCGCGGGGGAGGGTTCCCCGCCCAGGGCTGTGCAGATATGCCCTTGACGACAATCGCCCCCAGGGCGGAGCAGTCTACCCTTTCCAGGTACTCGTGCCCGTACCCGAAGGGCCCCGATGCAGCCAGGACAGGCGACTCCAACCCGATACCGCAGAGATTTACTCTTAAATCGGGTTTAATCATTGAACAGCACCTCCCCTGCCGGAAAAACCGGCCCGTCCCGGCAAATCCGCCTGTAACCGCCTGAAGTCTGCACCGCACAGCCTAGACACGCGCCGATACCGCAGGCCATCCGCTCTTCCAATGAAATCCAGGCCGGGACACCAGCCTGTAAGGCCTGGCCTTTTACAGCCGCAAGCATCCGCTGCGGGCCGCAGGCAAACAGGGCCCGGCTGCCGGGAAGCAGCCCGGGTAAAATATCTGTAACGGTTCCCCGTTTTCCCCTGCTGCCGTCTTCTGTAGCTTCAACCACGGTCAGGTTCGGCAGGCCAAGTTCAGCGGGCGAACAAACAAGCTGCTTTGCCGTGCGGGCGCCGTAAACCAAAGTCCTCCGCTGTTCTGTCGAAGCCGCCAAAAAGGCCAGCGGCGCCAGGCCCACACCGCCTGCTACCAGGAGGGAGTCCGGCTGCAGGGCAGGAAAACCGGCACCCAGGGGGCCCAATAGTTTCACAGGGGCACCCTGTCTCATCCCGGCCAACAGGGCCGTTCCCCGTCCTCTGACTTCAAATAATATTGAAACCTCACCCTTTTCCCGGTCCGCGCTGAAAATCGAAAAAGGGCGCGGGAGCAAATGCCCGTATTCAGGCGGCATGTAGGTCATCACAAACTGGCCCGGATAGGCCTCCCCGGCAATTGCAGGGGCCCTGAATGTCAGGCGGCAGTAACCGGGGACGATAACCTGCTTTTCGGTTATCAGGCAGCTTTCAGGCTTATTTTTTACCGACTCACTCCTGTTCAGTGATCACACCTTCTTTCATCGCTACCCTTCCACCAACAATGGTCATCACCGGAGCGCCAGACAGGCTGCGGCCGGCAAACGGCGTATTGCGCGACTTAGAATGCCATGTCTCGGGGTTGACAACAAAGCTGCGGTTGGTATCTGCAATGGTTACATCGGCCGGGCTTCCCGGCTGCAGCGTGCCTGCATCCAAACCCAGGATGCGCGCCGGAGCCGTACTCATTTTTTCAACCAGGAGGGGCAGGGTCAGCTTTTTTATCCTGCCGGAAGATAGTTCATCGAGCATCAGCGGCAGGGTTGTTTCCAGCCCGGCAATCCCGAAGGGGGCAAAATCGAATTCTACATCCTTATCATCGCCGTGGTGGGGGGCGTGGTCTGATGCAATGGCATCAATCGTGCCGTCAAGCAGGCCTGCCCAGAGAGCCTGGCGGTCGTACTCGGAACGCAGCGGCGGGTTGACCTTGGTATTGGTACTGTAGCCGGAGTTCTTGACCGCCCGATCGGTCAGCAGCAGGTGATGCGGCGCAGCCTCGGCAGTCACATTCTGCCCTTCCGCTTTGGCCCGGCGCAGCAGTTCCACGGAACCTGCAGTTGAGACATGGGCAATGTGCAGGCGCCCGCCGCCGGCCGCCCTGAGCAGCATCAGGTCGCGGGCCAGCATCACTTCTTCCGCTTCGGCAGGGATCCCCCGCAGGCCGAGAACAGATGATACCGCACCTTCGTGGATCATCCCGCCTTCAAAAAGATAGGGGTCTTCTTCATGGGCGATAATCAGGGCATCGATACCGCCTGCATACTGCAGGGCATTGCGCATAACCGTTCCGCTGACCACCGGCTTGCCGTCATCAGAAAAGGCCACAGCCCCGAAACGCTTCATGCGCGCCAGTTCGGCCATTTCAGTGCCCCCGAGGTTTTTGGTCAGGGCCCCGATGGGGTGAACACGGGCGACGGCCCCGGCAGCACGGTCTATTACATAACGGATAATCGCCGGGTCGTCGGCGACCGGATCGGTATTAGCCATGGCCGCTACCGCGGTAAAACCGCCCGCTGCCGCCGCTTTGGCCCCGGAGATTATATCTTCCTGGTATTCCCTGCCGGGATCGCGCAGGTGGACATGCATATCGATTAAACCGGGCATCACCACCTGGCCTTCGGCGTCAATAACCTCTGTGCCGGCCGGCGCTTTCAGCCCTTTTTCAACTGCCTCAATCATACCGTTTTTAATCAGCAGGTCGGCCTGCGCATCGAAACCGCGGGAAGGATCGATTACCCTTCCTCCTTTAATTAGAAGTGTTTTCATTCTTCTTTTGTCCCTCCCAGTAAAAGGTAGAGAATCGCCATGCGGACAGCCACGCCTGAAGTAACCTGCTCGAGAATTACTGAGCGGGGCCCGTCAGCTACCTCTGAACTTATTTCAACACCCCGGTTCATTGGGCCGGGGTGCATGATTAAAACATCATCTTTAGCATGTGCCACCCGTTGCGGCGAAAGCCCGTAGAGTTCGGCATATTCCCGCAGGGTGGGGAAAAGGCCGCCTTCCTGGCGCTCTTTCTGCAGCCGCAGGGCCATCACCACATCGGCGTCCCCGATAGCATCTTCTATTTGCGGACTGTATTTAACTCCGAAAACTTCCAGGTCAGGCGGCATCAGGGTAGGCGGGCCGGCCACTACAACTTCTGCGCCCATTTTCTGCAGACCCCAGATGTTGGAGCGGGCCACCCGGCTGTGGCGGATATCGCCGACTATAACCACCTTCAGCTCCTCCAACCTGCCCTTCTTGTCGAGGATAGTAAACATATCCAGCAAACCCTGGGTTGGGTGCTCATGCATGCCGTCCCCGGCGTTGATAACCGAAATATCCACGTTGCGGGCAAGGTAGTGCGCCGAACCCGAAACAGGATGGCGCATTACCACACAGTCAATATTCATCATTTCCAGGTTGCGGACAGTATCTTTGAGAGTTTCCCCTTTCACAAGGCTGGATGAAGAACCACCAACACTGATCGGGTCGGAACTCATATATTTCTGGGCCAGTTCGAAACTGGCCTTGGTCCTGGTGCTCGGCTCGTAAAAAAGGTTGATCATGGAACGCCCGCGCAGGGTGGGCACTTTTTTGATCTTGCGCTGTATAATTTCCCGCATGGAGCGGGCGGTATCCAGGATCAGGGTAATCTCTTCGGCAGACATTTCCTCAAGACCGAGGATGTCTTTGCGCCTTAGGGTTTGCAACTGTTTTCTGCCTCCTTTGTGATGCTGATTTACTCCTGCTTTTCTTCCAGGATATCAACCCGGTCTTCCCCGTCAATTTCTTTCACATTTACATCAACCCGCTCGCTGCGGGAGGTAGGAACGTTCTTGCCGACGTAATCGGCCCTGATTGGCAGTTCGCGGTGCCCGCGATCAACTAAAACAGCCAGTTGGATGGTTGCCGGCCGGCCGAGGTCGATCAGGGCATCCAGGGCGGCGCGAATTGTGCGCCCGGTGTAAAGCACATCATCGACCACTACAACATGTTTTTTATTTAAATCAAAGGGGACATCCGTGGTATGGACTTCAGGCTGGTCCTGTCTCTGGGTAAGGTCATCGCGGTACAGGGTGATATCGAGTATGCCGAGGGGAATAGAGGAGCCTTCAATCTCATTTAGATAAGCCTGCAGGCGGCCGGCCAGGGGCACACCGCGTTTGCGGATTCCAACCAGCACAACATCTTCGGTGCCTTTATTACACTCAATTATTTCGTGGGCTATACGACGAAGGGCCTGCATGATTCCTTTCTCGTCCATGACAGTCGCTTTGTGGGTAAGCGCCATCTTGTCACCTCCTTCCATAATCTGCTCAGCGGCAGCAGGCGGAAGGGTGCCGGGTATATAAAAACACCGCCATGCTTTGGGAGCGGGCGGTGTACAGATATACCTCTTCTGTCGCCCCCTTGCCAGCCTCACAGGACTATCTTAAAGGGTGCCTTACTTGCAAACAGCTTAGCACTAAATTGACAGGGTGTCAACAACAATTTTACATTTTACCCACTTTACCGGTCAGCTGCGCCTGCCCATCAACTGATCGTTCTATATTGAAAAGCAGCATCATGGTATCAGGAACGGACCAGGGTTTTTAACTATAATCTTCAGCCGCTTTTTTGGTCTGTATTTGACCGCTCAGCCTTTTTTCCTCCAGGCAGGCGGTAATATTTATTTTTTATCATTTCGGGATCTGCCCCTAGCTTAAAGGCAAGGATGGCATATATAACCAGGGACAGGTTGCGTAAAGGGCCTTCGCGATCAAACTTGCGGCTGCTGCTGATAACCGGCCCCTTAAGCAATACAGTTTTACCGAAGCGCTTCAGGCGGCGGCTAAACTCGACATCAGCCATAATCGGCAGTGGAGCAAAGCCGCCTGTCTCATTAAAAACAGGAGCGCGGACAAAAATCCCCCGGTCACCGAAATAAGTGCGGGTTAAACGGCAGTACAGGTTGCCCCCCGCGCTGAGTGCGCGGTAGTGGAGCCTTTTACCTTCGAGCTGCATGGTAAAAGCTCCGCCAATTACCCGGGAAGGAATCTCTTTGATCCGGGACAGGCATCCTGGTGTCAGACGTGAATCGGCATGCAGGAAAAGCAGGATCTCACCGCCGGCTTTTGCTGCCCCGGCATTAAGCTGGGCCGGCAAATCAGCCTGATCCAGGGCAACCAGATCATTTGTATAGCGCCGGGCAACCTGCACAGTACGATCT
>SKOR01000069.1 GCA_007119965.1 Syntrophomonadaceae bacterium | reverse complement strand
TCATTTGGTTCGGCCTCTTTGAGCATCCGCACAAACGGGGCCCCGCCCTCGTAAAATGCTTTCGGGTTAGCCTTAAAACCCTGGATGGTAAAAAGCTCGGGGTCGAGCATTGTCCACAGGCCGCTGCCGGGACTGCGGAAATCGGGAACACCGCTTTCGGTCGACACGCCCGCCCCGCTCAGGACAACCGCGTACTCGCTTCTTTCGAGCAGTCCGGCAATTTTTTTTACTTTATCAAACAGCTCTTCCACAAGTATCTCCCCCTCGGCAATTATTTTTTCCCTTTTCAGCCGCCGCTGCCGCTAATGTCCGCGGCGCCCGGCTCAGTCGATCCAGATTTTTACCCGGCGGGTACGGGGCCCGTCGAATTCAGCCAGGAAAACACCCTGCCAGGTTCCGAGATCGAAAGAACCGTTCCTGATTATAAGGTGGAGGGAACAACCCAGCAGGGAAGCCTTAATGTGGGCATCACTGTTACCCTCGCGGTGGCGGTAATCTCCCTTGAGCGGGACCATGTTTTGTAGGAACCGCAGCATATCTTCCATTACAGCGGGGTCGTTATCTTCATTAATAGTGACTGCGGCCGTGGTATGCGATACAAACACAGTGCAGCAGCCGTCTTCAGCCTTGCTTTTAGCCAGGAGTTCGTTCAAGCGGGGAGTAATATTGACAAACTGGTCCCTCGCGGTGGTGTCAACGTTTAACTCTAAATACACGGGCCTCACCTCCGTTAATAAAATTATACCAGTCAACCACTGAATACATCAAATCACGGCTGGCAGCTTTTCCTGAACCCGGGAGAACGTTAAATTAGCAGATCGTCCCTTCAACTGGCCGGGCCAAATTGAAAGCCGGTTACTAAAAGGCCCCTTCCGCTAAGAAGGGGCCCTTTTAACCAAACATTTTCTTTAAAACTGTTCATCTTCCCGGTCAGTGAGAAGCGCGAGCATGTTTCGGTACGCTTTCCGGTCTATCTGCAGGACAGAGTTGATTTCATTAAACTTGCGGCGCACACTGGCTGCCGACACCCCGTAAGCAGCGGCGAGCTCTTTCTGGGTCAGGCCGAGAAAATGAAAACGGGCCAGGCAGTATTCGAGCCCGGCGGCCCAGGTCTGGGGCTTGTGCACCCGCGGCCCCTGCGGGTAGATCCTGTTGATGAAGTCGAGCCAGATTGCTTCGACATCATCGTAAAACTCATCGCTGTAAAAAGCGCTGCGGCGCATGTTGGCAAAGGTGCTCTCCAGGACCAGCTGCCATTTGCTTTCCCAGATCGGCGCGGGCGGCGGGCAGTCACAGAGCCTGATTTCCTGAAAGGCTCCGCTGGAATAGATCCGGCAGGTGCCGGTCGGGTTTGCTTTTTTCAGCTCGTGCAAAGCCACCTGGCGCAGACGCTCGTTCACCCAGGGGTTGGCGGCAAACTCGGCCAGGCTGCGGCAGGCCGCCTGGCAGCCTGTTTCCCCGTAAAGCAAAAGGATTGCTTCCTTAAGCAGGTCGCCGCCCTGGTAAAGGCCCCAGCGCAGGGCCTGCCTGAAACTCTTATCTTCCAGGAGGCGGCCCTTAAACTGCACCCGGCCCAGGTCCTCGACCAGGTTCATCAGGGCTTCGCTTTCCGCCGCATTGGGCCCGTGGTTATACGCTTCAACATCGTCTTCTTCCTCCATGGCCAGCAGCAGGTCCTCAGCCTCTTCGGCCATATCGCCGTCTGGCGAAGCCTCCAGGTACTTAAAGAGCAGGCGCCTGGCTTCAGGCAGGTCTTCCATCAGGCCGCTGTTGACAGCCATAAAAAAGTAACACTCGGTCAGCTCGGCATCCATATTATTGACAATATGCTCGAAAATGCAGTTTGCTTCCTTTAAATGGTTGATCTTGCTCAGCAGGCAGGCCAGGTTATAGTGGTTTAAAGGATCGTCCGGCTCTGTTTCAACTGCTTTCTGCAGGTAGAGCAGGGCCTTGGAAGGTTTGTTCTTCTGGCTGTAATATGCACCCTTGCGGGCGTAGTAAGGCGCATCCTGGTTAAATGGAATCACCTTCAGGTTGCGCTGATCTGTTTTAAGGAGTCCTTTGGGCCGATCGGCTCTTCCCAATTATTTCACCATCGCTCTCTGATTATTGATCTTAAAGATAACTTCTCCAGCCTGACTTCTCCGAAACTGATTAATATTCCTGCCCGCTTTCCTGATCCTCTGCAGGCGGAATATATATGCTTCGCTCGAGGAAGCGGTCCCACTCGGTCCAGTCGCCGCTTTCGGGCACGTGCTTTTCCATGATCTTAATAAACTGGTTCATCCGCGCACTGACCAGGTCGGCATGGAAGAGGGCGAAAGCATGAATAGTTTTCGGCACCTCGGGCGAACCCCATTCGCGCTGGCCGTGGTGGGAAAGCATCATGTGCTCCAGCTCCAATTTCAACGTTTCGGGGAAACCGGGCAGGGCAGCCAGCCTGCTGCTGAGCATCTCTTTTCCGATGCTGATATGGCCGACCAGCTTGCCGCGGTCGGTAAAATCGAAACTGATGCTGTCCTGGCGGTATTCCTCTATCTTGCCGATATCATGCAAAATAGCCCCGGTCAGCAGCAAACCGGCCTGGATCTGCCGGGGGTAAAGTTCCGCCAGGTTCAGGCAGACGGCAATCACTTCCAGGGTATGCTCGAGCAGCCCGCCGACACAGTTGTGGTGGATGGTTCGCGCCGCGGGAGCCTCGGCGTAGAGGCGGGCGAATTCGCTGTCGCTGAAAAAAGCCTCCAGAAGGGCCTTTAAATGCCGGTCCCCTATTTTCTGCTCTATAATATTCTTCAGTTCGGCCATCATTTCGGCCGGATCGCGTTCTGATACAGCCTGGAAAAAAGCCCTGTTTACCTTTTCAGGGTCAAGTTTGCGGATATCGCTGACCACAACCTGCGGGCCGTGGTAATCGCTTACCGAGCCGCGGACAAAAACAACTTCATCCTGCTGCAGCGCTTCGCTGCCCGTGGGCGGGTTCCACATCACCCCTTTAACCCTGCCGCTGACATCGCCTAAAGTCAGCTTCAGAAAATACTCACCCGAGCGGTGCGGCGAAGAAAATGCGGCGCGGTTCACTTCAAGCACCAGGGCCTGTGTCTCCACCTCGTCTCCGATCCGCAAATCTTTAATCATCTGTTTTTTCATCGTTATCTCCTATACTGCCGGTTATTTTAAGTTGTTAAGCCTTTGCTGCAGGTTCAACTGTTTAAGCCTGCTTATAAATTTAACATAAAGAGCCCGCCGTGTGAAGTTTTTCGGCGGCGCATAAAGATCAGGCATGGGAATGCCGGTGAAGCTAAGCCGATGCAGTCCCGGCCTA
>SKOR01000093.1 GCA_007119965.1 Syntrophomonadaceae bacterium | reverse complement strand
GCCGATGTGGAAGAAGGGCTCCTGCCGCCGTTGTGCATTGAATGCGGTGAACCGCTCAAGCCCGATGTGGTTCTGTTTGGCGAACCGCTGTCACCCGACTATAAAGAAGCGCTGGAAGAGGCCCACAGGGCCGATTTGCTTTTGGTTGTCGGTTCAAGCATGCAGGTATCCCCTGCTAACCAGCTGCCTTCCTACTGCGATAACCTGGTTATCATAAACCGCACCACGACCTTTTACGATCAACAGGCGAGGGTGGTAATCAATGAAAGTACGGCCAGGGTGATGAGGCTGCTCCTTGAGGAGCTGGATAACAGGCGATAGGGGTTATTCCCCGGGAAATAGTGCCGGGCACCCCGGAAAGATAGATTCAGCCCGGCAACCAGGGTCTGGTTTTTCCGTTTTGAGCAGTTAAAGAAATACGGTATAATTCAGGTGGAGGGGGTATTTGCATGCTCCTTTATGCCGGCACTTCCCCATGCCAACACGGCAGGGCATGTGAAAATATTTTTAACAAGGGGATGATCTTTTGGAACGGCTGCTTGAAGATGTAAAAAAAATAGCCGGCCTGATGGAAAAAAGCCGCTACACAGTTGTCCTGACCGGCGCGGGGATTTCTACCGAAGGCTCCGGCCCGGATTTCCAAAACCCGGACAGCGCCCTCTGGAAGATGGTAGCACCGTCTGATTTTACAATCCACAGGTTTGAAAACGATCCGGAAGCTTTTTACGAAGCCGGCGCGCCCTATTTTGACCTGCTTGAAGAGGCTGAGCCAAATGAAGTGCACATTGTCCTGGCCGAACTGGAAAAACGCGGCCTGGTTAAAATGGTTATCACCCAGAATATTGACGGGCTGCACCAGAGAGCAGGCTCTGAAAATGTGCTTGAAATACACGGTACTCTGAGAAGCGCCAGCTGTGTGCAGTGTGATTATGGGGTATTGCTGGAAGATGTGCTGCCCGAAACAGGAAAAAGCACACAGCCGCCGCAGTGCCCGAAATGCGGCGAAATTCTTAAGCCGGATGTGGTTTTTTCCGGTGAACCGCCTCCGCCCGATTTTGAAAGGGCAAAGGAAGCGGTAAAGCGGGCCGAACTGTTAATCATTGTCGGGTCGAACATGCAGACCCCCCCGGTTGATCAGCTGCCGGTGGGCGGCGGCGACCTGGTTATTATCAACCATGTCCCCACCGGCTATGACGGGCAGGCCCGGGTGGTTGTTAACGAAAGCGCGGCCAGGGTAATGAGGCTGCTGCTGGAAGAATTGGACAAAAGGAAATAAAAACAGGAGGTAACGCCGTGCGCTTTGGAGTTCACATGCCCCAGAAGGGCGGGTTCGAGAAAAACGTTAAAAGGGCTGCCGAGATAGGCTGCCGGACAGTCCAGATTTTCCCCGGTAACCCGACGGGGTGGAAAATGGGCAAACTGGAGGTGCCTGACATTGAAAAGCGGGCCGGGCTTTTGGAGCAGTCAGATATTGCTCCCCTGGTAGTGCACAGCGCTTACCTGATCAACCTGGCTTCCAGCAATAAAGAGTTTTTGGAGAAATCGAAAAACCTGCTGGACCAAACGATGGAGAGGGCCGCTTACTACCGTTCCCCGTATGTAATCTTGCACACGGGCAACCACGGCGGGCAGGGGACCGAGAAGGGCATGGCCCAAATTATTGACAGTATCGGTGAAGGGCTCACCAAGTGGCCCGAATCGGTGATGCTTCTTTTAGAAAACACCGCGGGCAGCGGCACCGCCCTGGGGGCGAACTTCGAAGAGCTCTCGGATATCCTCAGGGCCTTTCCGAAGGGCAGGCTGGGCACCTGTTTCGACACTGCGCACGGCTGGGCGGCAGGCTACGATATCGGCAGCGCTGCGGCAGCGGGCAGGGTGCTCGATGAATTTGACCGGGTTGTCGGCCTTGAAAACCTGCACGTCATTCATGTCAACGACACCGGGGTCGAACGCGGCGCGCGGGTTGACCGCCACGCCCATATCGGGGAAGGCAATATTTCACTTGAAGGGTTCGGGGCGATCCTCAATTACGGCTGGCCGGAAAACTTCCCCTTTATCCTGGAAACTCCCGAAAACGGCACCGATTGGGACAAAACCAACCTGGCGAGGCTGGCCGGGCTGCTCAACAAGTAAGGTAAACTGTCCGGGGATAAATAGTTAATCGGGAAAGGGGTTTTGATTTGGCCAGGAAGATCTCACTTTTTTGCTGTAATAACTGCGGATATGAAACCCAAAAATGGCTCGGGCGCTGCCCGGGCTGCAGTGAATGGAATACCCTGGAGGAAGCAAGCCCCGTTCCGGCCGTGAGGAAAGCGGCAAAAACCGGGGCTTCGGCGGTGATTCCTTTAGATGAAATACCTGCGGCGGCAGAAGAGCGCTTTATAACCGCTATCGGTGAATTCGACCGGGTATTAGGCGGCGGCATGGTTTCAGGTTCCGTTGTCCTGATCGGCGGCGACCCCGGAATCGGCAAATCGACCCTGCTCCTGCAGGCGGCAGCCCGCCTGGCCGGCAGCAGGGACGTTTTTTACGCCAGCGGCGAGGAATCTTTACACCAGCTTAAAATGCGCGCTGAACGGCTTAATATAAAGGAGTCTTTTCAGGCGGCGGCGATAACCGACCTGGATGTCCTGCTGGAAACCACCGGGATGCTGAAGCCGGCCGTGCTGGTTGTCGATTCGGTGCAGTCAATTTACCGCAGTGAAATTGGCGGGGTCCCCGGCAGCGTCAGCCAGGTGCGTGAAGTGACCGGCGAACTGGTCCGCCTGGCCAAGGAACAGAATATTGCGGTCTTCCTGGTCGGTCACGTTACCAAGGAAGGCACCATGGCAGGGCCGCGCCTGCTGGAACACATGGTCGACTGCGTACTCTACCTGGAAGGCGACCGCTACCACAGTTTCCGGATCCTGCGCGGGGTAAAAAACCGCTTTGGATCAACCAACGAAATAGGGGTCTTTATGATGGAGTCCGATGGGTTGATCGAGGTTGCCAACCCGTCGCACCTGTTTATGACCCAAAACCGCGAGCAGGCCCCCGGGGCTGTAATTACGGCCAGCATGGAGGGAACCAGGCCGCTTCTGGTTGAAATCCAGTCGCTGGTGGCTCCGACAAGTTACCCTTCGCCGCGGCGCACCTCTACCGGTATAGACTTAAACCGGGTTGCCCTGGTTCTGGCCGTGCTCGAAAAGCATGCCGGTATATCTTTTTTCGGGCTCGATACCTTTGTTAACGTGGTCGGCGGGGTGCGCCTCGTCGAACCGGCGGCCGACCTGGCCCTGGCCCTGAGCCTCACTTCCAGTTTAAAAGGGAAAAGTTTAAGCGGCGGCACTGCCGCGGCCGGAGAAGTGGG
>SKOR01000111.1 GCA_007119965.1 Syntrophomonadaceae bacterium | reverse complement strand
CCTGGCAGCAAAATGCACCGGCGGAGATTGCTCAAAGCGGTTGCGAGAATTCTGATATCTCAATAAGATCCGGGACGGTTAACTATCTATGGACCAAAAAACCGGCTTGATATTAAACCTGGCCAAGTACGGCGCCTATGTTGCCGTGCTATGGGTAACCATCAGCTACAGCGGAGTGGCATTGACCGGGCCCCTTCTCCCTTTCTTCTTTATCTTTGCACTAGACAGCATCCGCTCCTACTATTTTGATACAAAGCTACCTGCCTTCAGTGTACCCAGCATCTACTTCCAATTGCTTTTGATTTTTCTATATATTTACCTCGACATAACCCCGCTCGGCGTCATCTTACTGGTAATCCTGGTTGCTGAAAGCCATTTGACTTACCCACACCCAAACGGAAGCTATATCTTTTTAATATCGATTATTGGATTCCCTGTGATCAGCGCAGCAAGCCAGTTCTCACAATCGACATTCAGCTGGGACAACATGGCAGCAGTTTTTATTAACTCACTTTTCCTGTTTTTTGCCTTTGCTTTCAGCTACATGGCCCGCAGACAGCTCGATGAAAGAGAACGGGCTGAAAACGCCCTAAAACTTCTGGACCGTTCGCGCACCGACCTGGAAGAGGCTTACCACAAATTAGTCGATCTCAGTAAAGAGCGGGAACAACTGGCAGCGGTTGAAGAACGCTCCCGCCTGGCCCGGGAACTCCATGACACACTGGCCCATACCCTGACCGCTATTATTGTCAGCCTGGAGGCGGGCAAAAAATTACTGAACCAAGAACCGCTTCGGGCCCTTGAAGAAATCGGCAAGAGCCAGGACCAGGCCCGCAAAGGGCTCGACGAAGTGCGCCTGACCGTCAAAGCACTGCGCTCCCGGGATTCCGAAAAAATAGATTTTGCAAGTGCAATTAAAAGTTTGGTCCGCGACTATTCGGGCAGCGGGATCGATATACGCTTTGACATAGACGAGGAGTTAACCCTGCCCCCTTCAATGGAAACCACTCTCTACCGGATTACACAGGAAAGCATAACCAACAGTATCCGCCACGGTGACGCAAGCCTGATAAAAGTAACCCTGCAGCGCAATGAGAAAGGGCTGCTGCTTGAGGTTGCAGATGACGGAAAAGGCAGCATACAGCTGACAGAAGGCCACGGCTTACGCGGCATACGCGAACGGGCCGCCGCCCTGGGAGGGCAGGTTTCTATTATCAACCCGGAAAACGGCGGGTTTTTAGTCCGCCTGGAACTGGAGGATCTTACACAGTGAGAGAACCGATCAAAATAATCATAGCCGATGACCAACGCCTGATGAGAGAAGGGCTGCAGACTATTCTTGATTTGGAAGAAGATATGATCGTTTTGGGGACAGCGTCAACCGGAAAAGAAGCCCTGGAGCTCTGCCGCAGCCTGTCGCCCGATATCGTATTAATGGATATCCGCATGCCCGAAATGGACGGTGTGGAAGCGACCGGGCTAATCACAGCCGAGGGCCTCTCCGCCAAGGTAATTGTCGTAACCACTTTTGACGACGATGAACTGATTATCAAAGCCTTAAAAGCCGGGGCTAAAACCTACCTGCTTAAAGATCTGCCTTCCGAAAAGCTGCTGGCGGTCATTCGGGCCACCCACAGCGGCGATATCGTACTGCAGCCGGAAATTGCCAACAAATTAGTAGGGAGAATATCCGGCCCGGAAGCGCCGGCAGATATCAGTGCGGAAGAAAGCACCGGTGAAACGTTAACCGGCAGGGAAAAAGAAATCCTGGCCTTAATGGCCGAAGGGTTGAGTAACAGCGATATTGCAGACAGGCTCTACCTGAGCCGGGGAACCATAAAAAACCAGGTCAGCGTAATCTACGGCAAGCTGGGCACCAGCGACCGCACCCAGGCGGTTCTGCTTGCCCTGAAACATAAACTATTCTAACCTTCTATCCTTCCACAACATAAAACATGACCCCGGTCACTAAAGCCGGCAAACAAATGGTGACCACAGTGACTGGGCAGGCCGCCTCTTTCGGATTATGATAGAAAAAAAACAAGGGAGAGGCTATCAATGAACAAATCATTTAAAGGCGGCATAATTTTAATCATCGCAGGAGTTTTCCTGCTTTTGAACCAGTTCGGCATCATACCCGGGCAGGCTTTTCTTTTCCTGCTCGCCCTGGGCTTTATCGCCACTTACGCCCTGCTGGGCGGAAGAAAAGAATACGGAAATGTAGGGTTCCTGATTCCGGGAACAGTGCTACTCTCAATCGCGACATATGCTTCCGTATCGGGCAGCTCCGCTTACGAAAACATAAGCCCGGCCTTCTTTTTCCTGGGCCTGAGCACAAGCTTCCTGGCTGTCTTTCTGGTCCATACCTACTGGTTCAAAGGTTTAGACCACGGTGACCGCTTCTGGCCCGTCTACCCTGCAGGAGGACTTTTACTGCTGGCTGGAATTATCGGCTTAAGCACTTCCCAAAATTGGATTGAACACCTCGGCATGATCAATTACCTGTGGATTATCGCATTAATTGCAGTAGGGTCCTGGATGATCATCAGCAGTATTAAACGAAACAAAGAAGTGTAGCAGTCAAAAAGGTGTTTCGGGGACGGTTCCTGAAACACCTTTTTTGATAATTTAATAAGGGACTCCACTGAGAAAAGGTGTTTCAGGAACCGTCCCTAGAACACGTAAGTTCGAAAAGGTGTTTCAGGAACCGTCCCTAGAACACGTTTTTTAGTCTTTAACTCGTTTGCCATGTTCCCAGTGGCCGCTGATTATCTTTCCGTCAGCTGTTGTAACGGTGCACCAGCCGTGCAGTTGGCCGTTTTCAAACTGACCCTGGACGATTTCGCCGTCGGGGCCCTGCAGGATGCCGTATCCGTGCATTGAGCCTTTTTTGCACTGGCCGACATACTTTCTGCCGTCCCGGAAGGTCATGATGCTGTACCCCTCCAGGGTGGAGCCCTGCCACTGGCCCATCAACTGATCGCCGCCGGGATAGGCGGTCAGGCCAAAACCATACAGGTGGTCATTGACCCATTCCCCGGTAGAAATGCCACCTTCTCTCAATTTCATGGTGCCGAAACCTTTCATTTTGCCTTCCTGCCAGTTTCCCGAATAGATGGTCCCGTCTTCGAAAGCCATCGCTCCCCGCCCGTGGGGGTTGCCATTTTGATCTGTTTCGCCCTGGTAAGCAACTTGCTGTTTATTATCAGGATCGCGGTCCATTATATTTCCTCCCTTACTGCGCTGGCCGGGCAGTCGGACATGATTTAGATTAACAGGTTGCAGCCCGCTGCCGCTACTCAATTTCCTACATGCCTTTCAACTTGCCACATTCCCATCTTCCGGTCAGGGCCGCGGT
>SKOR01000009.1 GCA_007119965.1 Syntrophomonadaceae bacterium | reverse complement strand
GCGGAGCAGTTTTTAATGGCCGGTGAAACAAAGGCCGGAGCAGGCCGGCCCGCATGGACGCGGGCCGCCGGGACCTGAGCCACGGAGGGCGAATGTCCCGGGCAGTCTAAGCGGAGGACTGCAGTTGAACCGCTGCCGCTACCTGCGACAGAACCCGCAAAGGACGGCGCTAACTGAACCGCTTCATTGTCAGCTTAAGCGATCAGCTAATTCATAGATGGCTGAGCGGACACTAAGAAATTTATTTTTCACGATATATTATTGTTCCGGACAGGAGAGCCTAAATGAGAAAAGTTTACTTAAGCAATACCCCCAGGCAGGAAGCCCTGGACAGATTCTTAGCCGGAGTAGAAATCGCCCGCCGCTCTGAAGTAACATCAGTAAAAGAATCGCTTGGCCTCGTGACGGCAAAGCCTGTCTTTGCACGTCTCTCCATGCCCGGCTACCACGCCGCCGCCATGGATGGGATTGCCGTCCAGGCTGAAAAAACTTTCGGCGCTTCCGACCAGACTCCGCTCTGCCTCGCTTCCGGTGATGGTTACCGTAATATCAATACGGGCGGCGCCTTGCCTGCCGGGTTTGATGCGGTCATAAAGATCGAAGATGTCCAGCTGTTGGAAGATAACAGCGTTGAAATTTTAACCCCCGCCACTCCGTGGCAGCATGTCAGGGCCGTAGGGGAAGATGTGGTTGCCGGTGAACTGATAGTGCCCGCGGGACACCGCCTGAGGCCGCCCGACCTGGGCGCCCTGCTGGCGGGCGGCATCACAGAGTTGGAAACCTTCTCAAAGCCAACGGCAGCGATCATTCCCAGCGGCTCCGAGGTAGTCGATCCCGGCCGGGAGAGAAAGCCGGGCAGCGTTCCCGATTTTAACAGCACTGTAATCGCCACCTACCTGCGTGAATGGGGCGCTGAACCTTATATTTTGCCGATTGTGCCGGACATTCAGGATAAGATCAGGGCAGCGCTGTCCGGTGCCCTGCGTGAATACGACATGGTAATTATAAATGCCGGTTCGTCGGCGGGAGAAAAAGATTATACCTTTTCAGTGCTCGAAGAGCTGGGCGAAACTTTTCTGCACGGGGTGGCGACCCGCCCCGGCAAACCGACTATTCTGGGACAGGCGCTTGGCAGGCCGGTTATCGGCCTGCCCGGTTACCCTGTTTCAGCGTACATGAGCCTGGAGTGGTTTGCCCGTCCGCTGATCTGCCGCTACCTGGGGCTTCCCGTCCCGCAGCGCGAAAAGATGACGGTAACCCTGGGCCGGAGAGTTGTTTCAGAAATAGGGGTCGAGGAATTTGTGCGCATGACTGTCGGTTATGTCGGCGGCCGTTACATAGCCAGCCCTTTGACCCGCGGGGCGGGGGTGACCATGTCACTGGTCAGGGCCGACGGCCTGCTGGTTATTCCAGCCAATACTGTCGGTTTTGAACAGGATGAACAGGTGGAAATAGAACTCTACCGTCCGCGAAGCGAGCTGCGTCACAACCTGCTGGCGGCAGGAAGCCATGACCTGGTTATCGACCTCCTGGGCACTGCCCTGAAGGTACGCAATCCACAGGTCAGCCTTTCTTCCGCGCACCTCGGCAGTATGGGCGGCATTGCCTCCATTGGCCGCGGTCAGGCCCATCTGGCCGGGGTGCACCTCTTTGATCCGGAAACAGGCCAATACAACCTGCCTTATATCAGGAAGATGCTGCCTGATCAAAAGGTCCACCTCGTTAATCTCGCTTACCGCATGCAGGGCTGGATTGTCCCGGCCGGAAACCCTGACGGAATTGAAAATATTGAAGACCTGGCCGCTAAAAAGCTCGGTTTTATCAACCGCCAGAAGGGTGCAGGCACCCGCATCCTCTTTGATCATCTGCTGCAGGAAGCAGGTCTGTCTCCGGCCCGGATTTACGGTTACGAGCGCGAAGAGCATACCCATTTAAATATTGCCGCCGCCGTTGCCGCAGGCACCGCTCGCGTCGGGCTGGGTATTCTTCCGGCTGCGAAGGCATTCGGACTCGACTTCATTCCGCTTGTCGAAGAACGCTACGATCTGCTTATAAGCGACGCCTTTTACAGAAGCGAAGAAGCCGGCCTTTTATTGAGTATTATCGCCGATCCCTCTTTCCATGAACAGGTTGAAAGCATGGGCGGTTACAGTATGCGAGATGCAGGAAAAGTGATTGAAGCTTAAAGCAGGAAAGGAGAATATTGCATGCCACTAATCGATACACATAACAGGCAGCACGATTATCTGAGGATTTCAGTAACTGACCGCTGCAACCTGCGCTGTGTCTACTGCATGGGTGATGATGGAATTGAGCAGCTTTCTCACAGCGATATCCTCAGTTACGAGGAGATATTAAAAGTAGTTGAAGCCGGTGCGGAACTGGGCATCAGTAAAATAAGGATCACCGGGGGAGAACCGCTGGTTCGCAGGGGAATTGCCGGCCTGATTGAAAAGATCGCCTCTGTGCCGGGCATAAGCGACCTTTCGATGACAACCAACGGCATCTTACTGCCCCGCTACGCTGCCAAACTGAAAAAAGCCGGGTTAAACCGTGTCAATATCAGCCTCGACACCTTAAAACCCGATCAGTACCACAGCATTACCCGCTGCGGCGAACTCCAGCAGGCCCATGATGGCATCAAGGCAGCACTGGAACAGGGCTTAGAGCCTGTCAAGCTGAACACCGTGTTGATGAAAGGCGTCAACGATCATGAGGTGCTCGACTTTTTAAAGCTGACCCTGGATAAACCACTGCACGTCCGCTTTATTGAGTATATGCCGATCGGAGATCACGACCGCGGTTACCGCGACCATTACCTGCCCTTAAGTTTTGTTGAGCAAACCGCCAGGGAAGCGGGGCTGCCGCTGACCCCCCTGCCGCTGCCCGGAGGGGCGGGGCCTGCTGAATCATACACCATTCCCGGGAGCAAAGGTACTGTAGGACTGATTCACCCGATCAGCAAGCATTTTTGTGATACCTGCAACCGCCTGCGCCTGACCGCGGAAGGCAATCTGAAAGCCTGCCTCTACTGGCAGGAGGAACAACCGGTCCGCCCCGTTTTAAATGATAAAAAAGCCCTGCAGGGCCTGATTCAGAAAGTGCTCGCAGGCAAGCCGGTTGAGCACCAGATGGCCGCTGATGGGATCTGCGGCTCGGTCAAACCGGGCGCAATGCGCGGAATGTCGAAAACCGGCGGATAACAGCCCAACAAGTATAAGTTATTATAAACGGAGGTGGGCTTATGCCCCCTGTAATAATTAATTTAATCGCTGCCCAGTCGAAAACCGGGAAAACCACCATATTAGAAAATCTGCTGCCCGAATTGAAGCGGCGCGGCCTGCATGTGGCTGCTTTAAAAGGGCACCTTCACCATTACGATCTTGACCTGCCGGGGAAGGACAGCTGGCGCTTTTCACAGGCCGGTGCTGATATTTCGGGAATGACAACCCCGGACAGCTTTTTTTTATTCGGGTCAGCCGAGGGTAAAAGCGGCATCCAGGCTGCATCTGAACTGATTACCATGGCCGACTTAATTATAATCGAAGGCAACAAAAAAAGTGAAAACCCGAAAATCGAGGTGGTCCGCAGTGAAGTAAACCGCGAACCGCTCCTGCCCGCTAATACAATCGCCGTTGTTACTGACCGTGTTGACCTTAAACTCGATATTCCCGTAATTAATATCAATGACAGCGCAGCCCTGGCCGATTTAATCTGTGAACGTTTTTTCGCGGCAGGTGAAAAAACCGATCACCCGGCAGGCACTGGCAGCCTGACGCATTTCGATCAATCCGGCCGTCCGAGAATGGTTGATGTGTCAGCTAAAGGGCAAACAAACCGTGAAGCCTACGCCAGGGGCGAAATAACCATGTCTCCCGACACCCTGGCCCGCATAATGGCCGGGGGCATGGCCAAGGGAGACGTGCTCTCTGTCGCCCAGGTTGCCGCCGTTATGGCGGTTAAAGAAACAGGGCGCCTGATTCCCATGGCCCATCCCCTCGGTATTTCCGGCGTGGAGGTTGATTTTCAGCCCGATCAGGATCAAAACAGGATCGATATCGGGGTCAGGGTCAGGTTAACCGGCCAGACCGGGGTGGAAATGGAAGCCCTGACCGGGGTCAGCGTCGCTGCCCTGACTATATATGATATGTGTAAAGCTATTGATAAGGATATGGTTATTCAGAATATCAGGCTTGTTGAAAAGAAAGGGGGCCGCTCGGGCCATTACCGGCGCGAGAAATAATATGGCTGAAATAGTTGCCGTCTGCACCAGTCCTGAAAAGGGACAGCGCAAGAAGAATATCGGAGAAAGTAAACTTATTAAAAACATGGGCCTGGTTGATGACGCCCATGCAGGATTCGCCCACCGCCAGGTCAGCCTGCTGGCCGAAGAATCTATTGCCAAAATGACCGCCGCGGGCCTGGATGTCGGACCCGGCGATTTTGCCGAAAATCTAACCACCAGGGGCATTGACCTGGTCAACCTGCCCACAGGCACCAGGCTGCAGGTTGGTTCTGAAGCAATTATCAGGGTAACCCAGATCGGCAAAGAGTGCCATGACCGCTGTGCAATTTATTACCAGGCCGGAGATTGCGTTATGCCCCGTGAGGGCATCTTTGCCGAAGTGCTGCTCGAAGGACCGGTCAGGGTCGGCGACCAGCTTAATATTATAGATTCATATAAATTTGGGGTAGTTACTGCCAGTGACAAGGGCTCGAAAGGTGAGCGTGAAGACTTAAGCGGCCCGGCCATCAGTGAAATCCTGCTGCCCTGGGGTGATGTTATAGACCAGGTTATCGTTCCGGATGATCGCGCAGCCCTGGCAAAGGTTATGCGGGATATGGTCGCCAAAGGAGTCGACGCTATCTTTACCTCCGGCGGAACGGGAATGTCCCCCCGTGATGTAACCCCTGAAGCAACCCTTGATGTGATCGACCGTCAGGTTCCCGGGATTGGTGAAGCCATACGCCGGGAAACAGCCACCAAAACAGCAAAAGCAATGCTCTCCAGGGCAATTGCCGGCATCAGCGGTTCAACCCTGATCGTTAACCTGCCCGGCAGCCCGAAAGCGGTAACCGAGTGCCTGGCTGTCCTAACCCCTGTCCTCGACCATGCCCTGGAAACAGTCTGCGGCAAAGGCAGCGAGTGCGCAAGGTAAATAATGCAGGGAATTACCCGGGCTTAATAGGAGATTTGGTTTCTGGGTGCTATGGTTCCAACGATTTCATGAGCCCGGGTAATCTTTTCAGGTAATGGAAAACCAGTACCCATTTCTGCTTTTTCTCAGCTGTTATCCCCCGCAAAGTTAATAATACTTAAATACACCAAACTGTTAAATAATGGCTAATAGCTTTACCTTTCCGCTTTAATTTTCTTCAGAAATAACTTCTTCCGAAATTAAGAACAGCGGTTCGGCAATACGTTTTAATGACTGGACCAGCTTCTCCTGATACTCAGGGTCAAAAAAGCTCTTTTCGAACGTCTCCATATCAGGATAGTAAGCTTCCGTCATATAACGATAGGGAGTTTCTTTCTGTTTCCAGGCATTTTTTATCACATAGAAATCACTTTTGATAACCCCGGGCATGGCCATATTATTTTTTTGATGCTCGGTTGTGCGCCACTTTAGGAACTCTTCGTGATCTGCTCCTGGAGGCAAATTATAAAGGACTGTTAATTTAACCATCTATCATACCTCCTGCTCATTCTTTAATAACCAGGTCATGGCTGAAACCGGAAAGATTTTGTACACCTGTATCAGTTACCACAACAATATCTTCTACCCTGACACCCAATTTCCCGGGTAGGTATACTCCCGGCTCTATGCTAAAAGTCATGCCTGGCTGAAGCACCATATCATTACCTTCCATAATCCAGGGAGGTTCATGGATGTCCAGTCCTATGCCATGCCCAGTGCGATGCAAAAATGCTTCACCATAACCGGCATCTTCCAGGAAACTGCGAGCCATATAGTCAATCTCTTCCGCTTTTACGCCCGGTTTAACAGATTTCATAGCCTTTTGATTGGCTTCATTTACCGCATCATAAACCCGAGTTACTTCAGGTTCAGGTTTCCCCAAATGTACTACCCGGGTTATATCCGATTTATAACCACCTGTGGTCGCACCTATATCAATAACTATTGTATCTCCTTTTCGCAATTTGCGAGCCTGACTGTGATGGTGCGGAACAGCACCATTGGGCCCTGAAGCTACAATTGTAAAACAAACTTCATCTGCACCGTACTGCTTAAAAGCTGTTTCTGCTGCCCAGGCTACATCTTTTTCAGTAACTCCAGGTTTACAATGTTCAACTGCTGCTTGCATCGCTTTATCTGCCTGAACAGCAGCACGTGCCAATAGATCAATTTCTTCCCTGGTTTTAATCAGTCTTAAAGGGAATACCAGTTCATCAGCCGTAATAACCTGATCAGGCGCAAATTCATTCATAAGCTGCAACAATCCATCTGCACGCATTGCACTATCAACTGCCAGTAAGCATTTATCCCCTTGAACTTTATTAGCTTTTTTTAACGCCTCCCCGGGGCCAACTGAATCCTTCCAGGGAGCAATATTCATTGATGTATGGCCCGTTATCTCTTCAACACTCATAGCCGGTGCAACTATAACTGCTTCATTCTGGTAAATCAATAGAGTACAAAGCCGTTCGTCAGCAAATGGTGAATAGCCCAGGAAATATCGCATATTAGAAGTAGGGCCAATTGCTGTAATATCTACCCTTTTCTCTATCATTCTTTCCTGTAGTTTTTTTATGCGATCTGCAAACTGCATAACTTAATCCTTTCCTTTTGCATAATAAGTAGTTACCGTGCCAGCGGCCTGGACACGAAAACACGGATGTATAAAACTAGCCTTCCTTTTTCAACCTGTTTTCATAATCATAGTACTTATTAGCCTGCTCAAGGGTGACGTACTCGTTTTTAACATCATCTTTCAATTTATCCAGGTCACGCTCTAATGGATCGCCCCATCCCGCACCGGTACCAGTCATAATTCTCATAATATCATCAGTGTTCAGGGTCAAACCACTGATAACTGAATATTTCTCAGTACTGCCATCGGAACGGACAATCAGGATATAGTTGGGCGATCCTTCACATCCCCCTTCTAGAGGCCAGGGCGGAAACTTTGAACGGGTATAGGAAATTGTCATCCAGGCATTATCTGACCTGATTCGATAATCTATCCGTACCCCTTTCCCGCCTTTGTATTTTCCTGCACCGCCATCTTCATCATGAAAACTCAGGTAATCCACAGTAACCCCGTAACGTGCCTCTGCCACCTCAGCGGGACAGTTGTATGTTTCTCCGTGCATCATGCTGAATTGACCGGAATTGCCGTCAGATCTGGCTGAACCGCCCCAGCCTCCAATTTCAGGCTCAATTACAACATAAGGCCTGCCGGTATCAGGGTGAATACCACCAAATAAAGTTCCGCAGACTGAAGAGAAGTTCCCGGCAGGCAGGCGTTTCGGTAGCTGTTCGGCTATACACCTGACAATCAGGTCCGACAACCTTACTGTTAATTCGTAGTAGATAGCCTGGGCGGCAGGAAAAGTGGGATCAAACACAGAACCTGGACGCGTTTTTACCTTTAAAGGTCTGAATGTGCCACTGTTAGACATTTTATCAGGCGAGGTTACTCCCTTAAATGCAAGCTGGCATATGGTCAGAGTACCGTCACGACTGCTGTTGAAAGGACCGCTGTCCTGGTCCGGATTTTCTGTGAGATCAATAATAAACTCATCATCGGTTATCTCTACTGTAACTTTATAAGTTTGCCCGTTGTCCTGTTCTTCTTCGAGTTTATATACACCGTTGGGCAGTTCTTTCATTGCATCAAGGCTAACTTGTTCTGCATAATCCAGGTATTCTTCTATAGCATGTAGAAATACTTCTTTCCCGTATTTATTGCAGATTTCCAGGATTCTACTTTCACCAACCCGCAATGAAGCGATGCCGGCCCACAAATCACCTGTTAAAAAGTCAGGCATCCTACAGTTCGAGGTTAAAATATCAAAAACTGATCGAATCGGTTCTCCTTCAGAAAATAGTTTAATTGCCGAAAGGATAAACCCTTCCTGGTAAATTTCAGTCGCTTCATTAGACATGCTGCCCGGCACAGCACCACCAACATCGTTATAATGGGCCATGTTAGCTGACCAGGCTATAATTTCACCATTTAAGAAAATTGGCATGGCCAAAACAACATCGTTGAGATGGGTTACCCCCCCGTGGTAGGGGTCGTTGGTAATAAAAATATCACCTGGCTTTATATCATCCGGTTTATTAAACTTATTTAAGATACAGAATACCGACTTGTCCAAGAGACCCGCAAAAGCCGGTATCCCTGCGCCGCTGCTGGCCAGTTCACCATTCTTATCAGTAATACCGACCCCCATATCAAGCACTTCATAAATGATCGCGCTCATGGCGGTATGACGAAAGGCGGCAAACATTTCATCAGCAGCTGCCTGGATAGAGTTCTGAATAATATTTGACGTGATCGGATCATACTGTTGATTTGTCATTATTATTCTCCTTCCTCGATTAAGTTTAGCCGGTAATTTCCATAATCATCGACTTTACAGACAAAGTTGGGGGGAACAATTATTGTCGTGCCCGACTCTTCGATAATAGCCGGCCCCTGAAGGTTCATTCCGGGTTCAAATATATTCCCATCATAGATATCTGCTTCGTGGATACCTTGCTCAACAAAATCCACCTCGCGCTTACCCTTGACGGTATCCTCTATTTTTATCCCGGTTTTCGAGTGTTTTTCCGGGTTTAGTTTGTCTATTTCAGCAGTGGCAATCAGGTGATAACAAACTAATTCCACCGGAGCCTCAAGCCGATAAGTATATTCTCTTTCATAATGATCATGGAAACGATCGCAAATCGCCTTTATGTCAGCGGCTTTTATATCTCCCTCAGGCAGGGCAATTTCCACCGTATGTTCCTGGTTTTGATAGCGACAGCGGGCTAAACGGCTAAAAGAAACTCTTGATCTGTCAATTTTCTCTTCCTCATATTGCTCTACAGCCTCTTTTTCTAATTTTTTCCATGAACTAGTTATTAGCTCACTATTTTCTTCCTTCATGTCGACAATCTGAGTTAACAGGTAATCGCGCCTGAGATCGCTCAACAACATCCCCCAGGCAGAGAAAACGCTGGATTCTTTAGGAATAATGATCTTCTTAATATTTAATTCCCTGGCAAGAGCATAAGCATTTAATCCGCCTCCGCCACCAAATGCCATTAGTGTAAAGTCACGCGGATCATAACCCCTGTTAACTGAAATTAATTTAATCGCATTAACCATGTTATTCGTTGCCAGACGAACTATACCATGAGCAGCTTCCTGCTCACTCACCTGGAGCTTTTCAGCCAGTTTACTCATGGCCTTATCTACTGCTTCCATGTCAGCAGTTCTTGTTTCTCCACAAAAATAGTTCGGGTTGATAACTCCAAGAGCCAGGAAAGCATCAGTATGGGTAGGCTCAGTACCACCCAGGCCATATGAAACCGGACCCGGTTCCGCACCGGCGCTCTGGGGTCCGACATGCATTCTCTGGTAGTCGTCTATCCAGGCAATAGAGCCCCCGCCATTACCAATCTCTACCAGGTCAACTACAGGTACCATTGCCGGATAACCCGCAGAAATATCACTTCGCTCTACTTTATAATCAGTATTTAATTTAATTTCGCCCTTGGTAATCAGGCTGCACTTGGCTGTTGTTCCCCCTATGTCAATGGCAATAATCTCAGGTTCACCAACAAGATTTCCCAGCGCAGCTGCCCCCCAGATTCCGCTGGCCGGTCCTGATTCAATCATGGTAATGGGGATCTGGCGCGCACTTTTAACCGTGTCGATGCCACAGTTGGATTGCATAATGTAGGGGGTACAGTTCATGCCGGCTTCACTGAGTCGGGTAGTAAGGCGATCCAGGTAGCGGTGAGCAATAGGCTGAACGTAACCCGACAGTACTGCAGTATTTGTCCGCTCGTATTCCCGCCATTCCCTGGTAATCTGGTGAGAAGCAACAACGGATACTTCCGGCCACAGCTCTTGAATTTTTTCAAGAATTTTCTCTTCATGCTTCGGATTTGCATAGGAGTTAATCAGGCAAATAGCAACAGCTTCAACCCCTTCTTTCCGGAAATCATCAAGGATGGCAGGCAGTTCCGTTAAATCCAGGGGCGTTGTTACCTGCCCTTTATAGTTAATACGCTCTTTCAACTCACGGCGCAGGTAACGGGGTACAAATGGTTTGGGTTTCTCGTATTCCAGGTTAAAAAAGTCAGGGCGGTTTCCGCGCCCAATCTCTAAGATATCGCGGAATCCTTCGGTTGTTATTAAACCTGTTTTTGCCCCTTTTCTCTCTGTAATGGCGTTAATAACGATTGTAGTCCCGTGAACGAATGATACAAAATCTTCGGGAGAAATATCACTGGCTTCGATAACATCCATTACTCCCTGTTCAAACTCTCCTGAGGTTGTATTGCTTTTTGCCGTATTAACAGTGCCATCCGGCGTTACATATACGAGATCGGTAAATGTTCCGCCAATGTCAGTAGCTACTCTTAACATATTATCTCCTTTCTCCGTTAAGCATTTTCATCACTTTATCAAACACTTACAAACATAAGCCGGTTTATTGCACATATAATATTTCCAAGCCAACCTCCTTCTTTCTAATTCTCATAGAAAGATTATTCCCAGAGATCACCAAATCCATATTGCTTAGACAAACCCCAATCTTTAATCTCCGAGGATGGGGGGGTTTCAAATCCATAGCGCTTCGACGGGCTCCAGCCAAATTTTTGTTTAATTTCTATTAAGAATTCCGCATACTTGAATGGCGCCAGGATTGCATCAATAACCGGTACTCCGACGTACTCCTGAAGTTCTTTATAAAAGCCAAACTGAATGGTACAGCCAAGTATAATGACCTCAGCTTTATCCTGCTCAACAGCTTCTCTCGCTGCCTCTTTCAGCATCTTTTCTGCTGCCTGTTCATCTTTATGGAAGTCATGAACCCCCAGCCCCACAGGCTTAAAGGAAGCCAGCTTATCTGCAAAGCCGTATTTATAAACATTTTCCCTCATCGCCGGAACCCATTTTTGCCGGCCAACAATAACAGAAAACCTGTCACCAAGTGTTGTTGCAATGTGCATACAGGCTTCTGCAGGTGCTGTCACTACTATCCGCTCAGTAATTTCTCTTGCTTCACGCAACCCCGGGTCATAGAAACAGCCTATGACAGCCGCATCATATCCATCTTTCTCACCCTGCTTGATTAAATGAAGCACATCGGTCATAACCAGCATTTCATAGTAGTGATATTCCAGGTGCTGAGGTCCTCTTTTTAAGGAAACAACATCTACTTCTGTTCCTGCCATTTTTTCCGCATCCAGTATTTCATTGATCGGAGAATCAAAGATGTCAGTGCCTACAGGGTTAATAAAAAGCACTCGTCTTGACATAAATACACCTCACTGTCTGCTGATATTATTTTCCAGGTTAACTATTACTTTAAACTTAAAGCACTAAGGCGCCCTGACTGACCAGGAAATTGGCTTTAAAAAGAATTCCTTAACCAAAATGCTTCGTAATGAATCGTAAACTTTTATTACTGCTTAAACTTATGACAGTAAACAAAATGATCAGACTCAGCCTCGACCATTTCAGGTATGGCACTGGTACAAATTTCAGTTGCATCGCAACAGCGGGGATGAAAACCACATCCACTGGGAACATTAACCGGGCTGGGTATTTCTCCTCGTGAAGCAATTTTTGCAGGGCGGAGGTTTTCTTCATCTTCCGATACCACAGGTACTGAAGAAATTAGCATCTGTGTATACGGATGCAGGGGTGTTTGAAAAAATTCAGCTGCAGGCGCTACTTCGCAGATTTTACCAAGGTACATAATAGCTATACGGTCAGCAACATTTCGCATAACCCCAAGGTCGTGTGTTATAAAAAGATAAGAAAATCCATATGTTTTTTGCAGTTCCAGCAGTAAATTAATTACCTTGGCTTGCATTGATACATCCAGCGCCGATGTAGGCTCATCCAAAACAATCAGGGATGGATTGACTGCAAGAGCCCTGGCTACTGCCACAGACTGTTTTTCACCTTCACCCAGTTCCAGCGGATGTTTAAAAATAAAACTGGTCGGAAGCTGAACCCGATCAAGAAGTTCTTTAACCTTTGCCGTTATTTCATTTTCCGGGACAATGTTGTGAACACGTAAGGGCATCGCCAGGATTTCATGAATAT
>SKOR01000022.1 GCA_007119965.1 Syntrophomonadaceae bacterium | reverse complement strand
CGGTCTTTTATTAGCCCGGTCTCAGCGGGCGGTAGCTCTCAGATGAGCCTGTCGCAAGGGCAAGCCAGGCGAAAGGTTGAATTTAAGCCGAGGCAGTTCCAGCCTGAACGAGCAGCGAGCGAGCACAGTTCTCTTTAGCAGACTGCTACAACTGAATACGGCTGAGTAAATACAGGTGAAACCAGGGGAGGCGCAGCTTAAACGCGCCTCCCCTCTTAATGCACTTTTATCAGCTGATTGTTTTAACTTTATGTTACTGTATAAGCAGTCGAAGCTTATGGCTGCTCATGACTCCAAAGGCAGCCGGAGATTCCGGCAGCTGCAAACGAAGCAGTTTCTTGCCGTCCGGGAGCGCAGGAGCAATATACGACGAAACCGCGGCACTGCTTACCGCCGGCCGTACTGCCGAATGCAGCCGGCCGATACATAACTCGGAAGACGATTGTGCCGGGCAAACAGGGTTTATTTCGCCTCAATCATGATTTGATCCCGGTCCAGCCGCGGACGGGGAGAAGGTTCCTCTGCAGGGTAACCAACCGGAAGCAGAGCCACCACCTCGATGTCGCCCGGCAGCCCTAATGACTCATGAACCTGCTTCGGGTCAAACAAGCGCACCCAACAGCTGCCCAGACCGAGCGCTGCAGCCGTCAGAACCATATGTTCTACCGCGATCCCCAGATCAATATAAGCTGATGCAGGGATGACCACATCTTCTGTCTGTTCAGGCATTTTCCTTTTATATATATAGCCTGCAGCTTCTTCACTGACAACATTGGACCGGACCAGTTCTTTCATTCTCTTTTCAACCAGACCGCGGGTATAAGCATTGCGGTCGAGACAGCAGATGAAAACTGCCGGCGCGTGAAGGACAAATGGCTGCACCACAGCTCCGGCAAGCTTTTCTTTGCCTGCCTCATCGTTGATCAATACAAAACGCCAGGGTTGGCGGTTAGTTCCTGAAGGCGCAAGCCTGGCGGCTTCAATAATTTCTTCAAGATCTTCTGCTGAAACAGCATCAGGCTTATATTGTCTGATGCTGCGTCGCTTTTCGATCACTTCCCTGCAGCTTTCAATAATGACCGGACCCCCCTAAATTATTTTTTCCGTCTGCTAAACCACCTGGAAATACGGCTGGGTTGCTTTGAAAGGTTTACATTTTTTAAGGCTTCCCCGGCAGCTTCATAGCCACGTTCAATCAGCAGTCCTGCCTTACTGGTATCATGAAAGGCAAACTCGCTCAAATCAGGTTCGATTAAAATATCGGTATACTCTTCCGCAGGCTCGTCCCGCTGACGGCGAATAATATCAAAAGATTCAATAAGCACTTCGATTAGAGTTTCTGGTTCTTTTTGCAGGAGCCTCTGGGCCCCGACATTAACTGATATTATCCGATCAATATCACGGCCTTTCAGCAAAGCGGCGGGCAGGTTATTGAGCAACCCCCCATCAACAAAAAGATACTTGCCTATATTAACCGGGGTAAATATTCCCGGAATAGCGCAGCTGGCCACCACCGCTTCAGCAACCGACCCTTGATCTATGACTATCTCTTTACCGCTAAATAAGTCGACAGCGTTAATCAGGAGAGGAAGCTCTAAGTCACCGAAATCCGGGTCTCCCAGGTGCTTTTTAATTACTTTCAAAAGCCGTGACGAATTGATTATCCCCCTGCCAGGCCAGGAAATCTTGACCAAATCTTTCCAGGACATCGTCGAAGCGATTTCTTCCAGTTCAGCCACCGTTTTTCCGGAACAATACAATGAACCAACGATAGAGCCGGCGCTGGTCCCCGCCAGACAACAGGGCTTAATCCCTTTTTCCTCAAGGTATTTGAGGACCCCGATATGTGCTATACCCCTGGCAGCACCCCCGCTTAAAGCCAACCCGACCTTCACGACTCCCGACCTCCCGGTTTAATGTCCCGGCAACGATAGTTATTAGTTTGCGAAATTAAATCCTGCAGCGCCGAAAAGAATACCGGCGATTAAAAGCAGGCGAAAAGCCTGCCAGTATGTAATGTTTTTCAGGTTAAACACGTCTGGCATAGTAATATTCCAAAGCCACTGCAAAAGGGCAGTCACCAGGAACAATAACCCAATCACTGCCAGTATAGCTGTAAACAAGTTGATCAAACCAAACCCGGCCACTCAGCTGACCCCCTTTCCTTTCTGCAGTAACAGCCAATAAACTACCTGTTCATCCCGTTAATAATGCGCAGCCCTTCCAGGGTTAAAAGCGAATTAACTTTGCAGATTGTTTCCGATTCGCGGGCAATCAACGATGCAAAGCCCCCGGTAGCGATAACTTTCGGCTCAACAGTAAATTCATCAATCATTCTGCGGGCTATCCCGTCAACCTGACCTACAAAACCGTAAACGATCCCCGCTTGCATGCTGGCTATGGTATCCTTGCCGATCACACGATCCGGCCGGATTATCTCCACCCGCGGCAGCTTAGCCGCCTTATCAAATAAAGCTTCCAGGGAGATACCGATACCCGGGGCGATTACCCCGCCCAGGTAATCTCCTGAACCCGACACAGCACAAAAGGTTGTTGCAGTCCCGAAATCGACAATAATCAACGGCCCGTCATATAAATTGTGAGCGGCAACAGCATTAACAATACGATCGGCGCCCACTTCGCGGGGATTATCTGTCAATATATTTAAGCCGGTTTTAATTCCGGGGCCTATGATCAGGGGTTCTCTGTTGAAATATTTATTCGACATCCGTTCCAGGGAATACATCAGGGGAGGGACAACGGAAGATATCGCAACTGCTTCTATGTCGGTTAATTTAAGCCGGCTGTTATGAAGCAGGTTTTTTACAATCATACCGAGTTCATCTTCAGTGCTGTCTTTGCGGGTAGCGAGACGCCAGTAAACCAGAATATTTTCTTCCTTGTAAACACCGAGCATTATGTGAGTGTTACCAACATCAATGGCCAGAAGCAATGAAGTCACCTCATGATTATTATTTTGAAAGCCGTTTTACAACTTTACAGCACATCCACTATAGCAGATTCAGCCAGTTTTGAAAAGGAAACCCGGCCCTCAGCTTCAGGCAATACTTGCATTTCTGAAAGAAAAAGGTTAGACTCATCGCAGTATATTTAAAACACCAACACCATGATCAGCTTAAGGAGGAACTATCTTTGCTGCTTAAAAAAATAGGTGCCAGGAACTATTTTGTTGCCATGATTATCTTACTGGCCATTACTATAGGCCTGGTAATTGCTGCTTTTATTACGACAGCATTCCTGCCCGGTTCACTGGGCAGAACACCATATGAATACGAAGCTTTAAGTGCATGTGAATTTGAACCGTGGTCATTTGAAATTAAAAACCTGGAGGTTACCTTTCCGGAAGGCGGAGTTATACTTACCGTCAACCAGACTGACCAATACCGCAGTGTTCTGCTCCTCGGCGAGGGCACCTACAGGCACAATGAAGAATCTGCCGCCGCTGATCAGGCCGGCGGTTTATTCATGGTTGCAGGGCACGGCCATTTTGATGAAATCAGGGGCGATAACATCTTTATACCGATCGAAGATGAAACCCTGTTAAACCAGGTTACCGAAATTGCTGATCAACAAAAGGGCATCCCGGCAATTTGGAAAGAAACAATGCCGGTAACTTTTCATGCCCAGGAAGATCTGGTTTACTATTACTTTATAACTCCTGAGGGAGAGCCAAGCATGCCGCCTGCTGCCAACTATTCGATACCAACCCTGTTGGGTTCCGCCCTGGTTTATACCTTATTAATCGCTATATCAGGGATGACCCTCACGATCCTTTCACCGGACCACCGCTACTCCCGCTACTGGATGCACCTGGGCAAAACACCGCCAGCCCTTTTCAGCCTTGCTTTAATCCCGGTTGTAATTGCAATAATTTTGATCAATGGATTTGTTGCGCATTTATACAACCTGCCCGAGTTCTATTCTGCAGCAGGCTATGCAGTGATTTTATTTATACTGATTTTATCAGCAATAAGAGGTAAAATAGATTATCTGGACCTTGGCTTGCGCTGGGACAGAATTCTAAACGGCTACCTGCTGGCCGTAACCGCCTCAGTCCTTATTGTCAGCGCAGTCAGAGGCCTGCCTTCAGGAATAAATATTGAGGGAACCAATACAATTCTACAGCTGCCCCTTATATTCTTGCTGCTGGCCCTTCCGCGGGAAATGATCTGGCGCGGCTATATACAGGCTTTTTTAAGCCGCAGGTTAGGAGTTACAAAGGGTTTGCTGGCCACGGTTATAATGGCCGCTATCGTCCATTTTATCCTGTTGTATAATGCCAATCCATGGATGACAGCGTACCCGTACGCTTATCTGGAAATCGCAATTTTTGTCCCGGGAACTGCTGCCATCCTCGGTTACCTTTACCTGCGTACTGAAAACATTTTGGCCTGTGCTCTTATGCATAGCCTGCTTCTCTGGCTGCCCGGTATTTTAATTTATTAGCTGAAAGGCGGTACATAATGGACAAGGAAAAAATCATAAAAGGCGTAGAAATGATCCTTGAAGGTGTTGGCGAAGACTTAACCCGGGAAGGACTGCTCGGAACACCTCAGCGGGTAGCCAACATGTATGCTGAACTGTTTGGCGGTTTAAAACAGGATGCCAAATCACACCTTAAAACATGCTTTGTTGAAGACGGGCATGACGAAATTGTGCTGGTTAAGGATATTTCTTTTTATTCAATGTGCGAACACCATCTGCTGCCTTTTTACGGAAAAGCTCACGTAGCTTATCTCCCTGCAGGAGGGCGGATTGTCGGCTTAAGCAAACTGGTCAGGGTAATTGAAACTGTATCCAGGCGTCCCCAGCTGCAGGAAAGGCTGACTTCGAACGTGGCAGATATAATAACTGAAGTACTCAAGCCCAAGGGGGTTGTCGTCGTGGTAGAAGCCGAACATCTATGTATGAGCATTCGCGGTGTAGGCAAACCGGGGTCATCAACAGTCACCTCGGCGGTGCGGGGGCTTTTCAGGCGAAACCCCAGTTCCCGGATTGAAGTATTCAGCCTAATCAGAGGCAAAAATAACTAGAGCCGGGTCAGATATTCCTGTTTCTCGCAAGACAGGGGCCGGCAGCAGATCATGTTTCTTGTTACCCTGCCGACAGCCTTAATTCAACAAAGGAGAGCGGCATATGGAACAGATCAGGCGGATAATTGCCAACCCCGCTTACCGGGAGTGCCTGACTAAAAACGAAGCTGCGGAAAATGATCGGATTTTCTGCACCCATCACTTCGAGCACCTGCTGGCTACCGCCCGATTAACTTATATTTTAATCCTTGAAGAAGGGTGCCCCTTTATTTCCCGGGAAATGGCCTATGCAGCAGGGCTGCTCCACGACATTGGCCGCTGGTGCGAGTATTGGGATGGCACCGACCATGCCAAGGCAAGCGCCGAACTGGCTGAGCCGATTCTTTTGGAAGCAGGCTTTTCGGAAAATGAGAGCCGTATAATTAAGCAGGCAATCGCACAGCACCGCTTAAAAGGTGATTGCTGTGAACACCGCTCCCTGCTCAGCGCCGCGCTGAGCAGGGCAGACAGCCTGTCCCGAAACTGCTTTAGCTGCAAGGTTAGAGAGCAATGCCGCAAGTTTGGGCATCAACCAAACCAGGAGACCCTCCTTTACTAACTATTAGTTCGGGGTGATTATATGCAGGCAGTACATTGTAGTTTCCAATTAATCGAAAGTGCTCTCAGTTCAATGGGCTTAAATAAACAGGAGCAGGAAGGCTTTATGCAGAGCGCGCCCTGCCATGCCTATAAGCTGCGCCGTATTCCCGAAACGCTCACACCCCTGTTAAAAAAGCTTGTTATATCGGAAAATGGAGCAGTCGTTTTCTCCGGGAAATCCGGCCGTTCTCAAACCATTTACGATGCTGTGATCATCGGTTCTGAAAAAGGGCTGGCTGCAGTATCTGATAAACTCAGGGGACATGACGGAAAAGCCGGGGAGCTTGGCCTCATCCTGCACATCGCTCTACAGAAGCTGAAAATTAAACCGGTTGATAAGCTTCTGTTGGGCAGCCATGTTTTTTTACCCGGCAGCAAAACTTATATCATGGGCATCCTAAATGTAACTCCTGATTCTTTTTCAGATGGCGGCAAATTTGACCGCTTTGAAAACGCCCTGGCCCAGGCCTTTGAAATGTTTGAAGACGGCGCTGACATCATCGATATCGGGGGCGAATCAACACGGCCCGGCTCAATACAGATTACCGCTGAAGAAGAGTTAAAACGTGTGATGCCTGTAATTGAAGCTCTCAAAAAAGACAACAGTTTCAAACTGCCCCTTTCTATTGATACCTACAAGGCTGATGTTGCTGAACAGGCTATGGCAGCAGGGGTTGAAATGCTTAACGATGTCTGGGCCTTTAAAGAAGATCCCGGCCTGGCCGGAGTTGCAGCCGACTACGGGGTTCCGGTCTGCCTGATGCATAACCGACGCGACACTGAATATGAAGATTTAATTCCAGATATTATTGAAGAACTGGAAGCATCAATTAACCTTGCCCACCGGGCCGGAGTAGAAGACAGGCAAATTATTATCGATCCCGGGATCGGTTTCGGTAAAAACTATGAGCAGAATCTTGATGTTATGCTGCACCTGCAGGATTTATGCAAGCTTGGTTATCCCCTGCTCCTTGGGACTTCGCGAAAATCAATGATCGGAAAAACCCTTGATCTGCCTGCTGAAGAACGCCTTGAAGGTACTGCCGCTACTGTTGCTTACGGTATTGCTGCAGGGGCTGATATCATCCGGGTGCATGATGTCAGGCAGATGAAACGGGTTGCCGTTATGACCGATGCTATGACCCGGAGGTGATTTTTTATGGATCGTATTATTGTCGAAAGAATTGTCTGCTATGGTTATCATGGTCTTCTTCTCGAAGAGCAAACCCTGGGCCAGGAATTTCAGATCAGCCTTGAACTGGGCGTAGACCTTTCCGCTCACAGTGACGACCAGATAGACCGTGTGCCCGATTACCGCTCTGCCGTAGCGATAGTTGAAGAGGTAATGTACGGACAAACGTGCCGACTGCTGGAAACCCTGGGCTGCCGTATTGCTGACAAACTGCTCTCCATTGAAGGAGTAATTGAGGCAACTGTAGAAGTGCGCAAACCCAACCCGCCGTTACCCGGTGTGCAGGGCGGGGTGAGCGTTATGGTCAGCCGGGGCAAGTAATTAATTCCGGCCGGCACATTGAAGGTCAGAGGTATAGTTTATGAACACAGCTTTTATTGCTCTCGGCGCCAACCTGGGCGATCGCCTGGATAATATGAAACGGGCCATTGCAAGACTAAGCGCTGAAGAAGGTATTTCTATCCGGACAGTTTCCCCTCTTTATGAAACTGTTCCTGTCGGCGGGCCGGTTCAGGGCCGGTTCCTTAATGCCTGTGCTGTCCTGAAGACAGCGCTGCCGCCGGAAGAGCTCCTCTTGAAACTGCTGTCAATTGAAGACCAATTGGGAAGAATGAGGGATGAAAGGTGGGGGCCGCGCCTTATTGATCTAGACCTCTTATCTTATGAAGAGGTTACTTTAAAAACACCCATCCTTGAGCTGCCGCATCCACGGCTGGCCGAGCGTGATTTTGTCCTGATCCCCCTTTTTGATATTGCCCCTGACCTGCTTATCTCCGGTTTAGATATGACAGTCAGTGATATTATCGCGGCCCGCGGCCCGGCTACCGGCGTGAATCTCTTCCGGCTGTCAGGCTGGCACGAATAATCTGCAGTAAAGGATCCCTGCCTTTATCGCTGTTACCCGCTTCTCCACGGTAAGCAGAAACTGTTTCAACTTATTGCTTGAACTTCTTACGGAGTCAACTTATATTTTTACAGCATGTAGTATTTTTTAAGCACCGTGCAGAAAAGGGACGCCGCAAAGGCGTCCCTTTTCCCGATCCATTATTTGCCGGAAGGCAAATAGTTTTTTAGAACAAGCCCTGCACTTTACCGGTTTCGACATCAACGTCAACCTTGCGGTAAGCAGGACTGGCAGCAGTTCCGGGCATCAGGGAGATCGCCCCGGCAACAGGCACTACGAAATCGGCCCCACCGTAGGTGAGAATATCGCGGATGTTAAGTTTCCAGCCTTTCGGAACACCTTTTAGCATAGGATTATCGCTGAGGCTGAGGTGAGTCTTAACCATGCAGGTACCCATCTTTTGGATCTGGGGATCCTGTTCCATCTTTTTAGCTTTCGCAAGCGCATCGGGAGAATACTCAACACCGTCTGCTCCGTACACTTCCCTGGCAATCAGATCAATACGCTCACGCAGCGGGGTTTCTAATTCGTAAAGGAATTTGAAATCGGTCGGTTCATCACAGGCTTCGACCACAGCTTCGGCAAATTCCTTGGCTCCGTCGCCACCGTACTGCCAGTGCTTGGAAAGAGCAACCCTGGCGCCTGCTGCTTCTGCCAGGCGGCGAACAGCATTAACTTCGTTATCAGTATCAGTATAGAAGTGGTTAATGCAAACTACCGGGCTGATCCCGGCTTTTTTTACGGTATTAATATGGTGAATTAAGTTTTCACAGCCTTTTTCCACCCACTCAACATTTTCCTCTTTGTAAGCGGGATCAAGCGGCTGGCCCGGCTGCGGCAGCGGCGCTCCACCGTGACACTTAAGAGCACGAATGGTGGCCACGAGAACTGCGCAGTCAGGAGTCAGGCCGGACATGCGGCACTTCAGGTTCCAGAATTTCTCGAAACCGATATCGGCTGCAAAACCCGACTCGGTGATCACATAATCGCTAAGTTTTAGGCCAACCCGGTCAGCAATAATTGAAGACTGACCAATAGCAATATTTGCAAACGGGCCGGCATGAACAAAGACCGGCTGTCCTTCAAGGGTTTGCATCAGGTTGGGGTTGATTGCTTCAACCATCCAGGCGGTCATCGCACCGGCAACATCGAGATCTTCAGTGGTCACCGGTTTGCCTCTTTTATCGTAAGCAACCACAATCTTGCCCATCCGTTCGCGCATATCTTTTAAATCATTGGCAACAGCCAGAATCGCCATAACCTCGGAAGAAACCGCAATATTGAACCCTGAGCTCATCATGAAGCCGTCTTTTCTTCCGCCAAGGCCAATGATGATATTACGCAGGCCCTGGGCGCAAAAGTCAATAATCCAGTTCATAGATACATTTTTCGGATCGATATTTAACCGCTTCAGGCCACTGCGCTCCATAAAAGCATCGGTGGAGTTAGCTTCGTGCTGCAGGCGGGAGTTCAAAGCGACCATACCCAGGTTGTGGGCATTCATGATTGCATTGATGTCCCCGGTTAAACCGAGAGAAAAGGGGGTCAAAGGAATACACTGGGCTAAACCGCCACCTGCGGCAGAACCCTTAACGTTCATGGTCGGCCCGCCTGATGGCTGGCGGATAGTCGCCAGAACATTTTTACCCAGTTTGCCCATCCCCTGGGTCAAGCCCATGGTTGATGTTGATTTTCCTTCGCCGAGCGGGGTGGGTGTAATCGCAGTAACATCGATATATTTTCCACCGGGGGCATCTTTCTTTCTGTCAAGTACTTTCTTGTAGTCAACTTTAGCCACATAGTGGCCGTGGGGAAGGAGCTCTTCCTGCTCAAGCTTGAGCTCCTCTGCCAACTGGTATACCTTTTTCATGCCTGATTCAGCAGCTTCAGCTATTTCCCAGTCGGCATGTTTGGTTGGATCTAATGCCATTAATACTACCTCCTTATTTTTAAAAAATTTAAACCGGCCTTCTACATTTTTACGCAGACAAATTCATTTATTCAACATTTCTAGCGCGATTCCTGCCTTGAAGTTCAGTTTTTCACTTATTTTTTGATCTTTTCCACCTGCCCGCATCTCCAAATATTCCGGGTATTCCGCCAACTGTAAACACAGAAATTTCATTCCGCTCCGGACAGCAGCAATAGCCGGTGTAACCTCGATCTTTTGTCCGGTCGGGCTGATCCGTTTTGCCGGCCACTACAGGGCCAGATCTTTCCTGGCCGGAATCCCGCCAAGAGAGGTTGCCTTGAGCACTGCCCTTACCACGGCTAAGCCGATTGCTTCAGCCGCCATCAGGCCGACCAGGTTCACATCGGCCGTTAAATCTCCTTTAGATAAAGCGAAAATAGTATCACCATCCCACATGGTATGGACAGGCCAAATAGAGCGGGCCAGCCCGTCGTGGGCAAGCTGGCAGATTTTTGTAAGAGCGGTACTGTCGAAAGAGGCATTTGTGGCGACCACACCCAGGGTCGTATTGCCTGAGAAACCACCGGATGTTATCCCGGCCAGTACTTCTGCAGTTAAATCCATTTTGCCTGTTTCCGGGTTACGGGGACCTGCCAGCAGGTTGCCCCGGCGATCAAAAATATCGCCAAAAGCATTGACCGCCACAAGGGCGGCAACAATTAAGCTGCCGTTCTGTACCGCAGCGGAACCCTGCCCGGATTTAATCGACTGTGGCGTGCCGTATATTTTACCGACAGTAGCCCCTGTGCCCGCACCGACCGAACCTTCTTCGACAGGCCCGTCCGAAGCGGCCAGGCACGCCTCACGGCCCATTGCAGCATCAGGGCGGATAGAGCCGTCGCCAATAAAGAGGTCAAAAAGCACAGCTGCAGGCACTATCGGCACAAAATATTTTCCGGCCGGAAAACCGCAACCTTTTTCCTCAAGGTACGCGGTGACACCCGAAGCGGCATCAAGCCCAAAGGCGCTGCCTCCGGCTAAAACAACTGCCTGAGTTTCTCCAACCAGCTGCCCCGGACGCAGCAGATCGGTTTCCCTGGTTCCGGGGGCTGAACCCCGGACTTCAACAGCAGCCCTGGCTCCTTCTTCAACCAGGACTACGGTAACCCCGGTAACAGCTTCCCTGTCGGCGGCTACTCCAACCTTAATGCCCGGGATATCCGTTAAACCGTTAGCCACTATTAATCACTCCTATAGCTATATGGTATACTATGATTTAATTAGCTTAAGCATCAAGCCAGCTCTGATTGCTTCGAATATATAATCGGAAAGGAGCGATCAAACCCTGCACCCTACCGAAATAATACCTGCCCCACTCTGTGACAGTCACGTGCACATTTTTCCTGAGAAAATGATGAAAGCTGTTTTTGCCTACTTTGAACGCTTATATGGTTGGCCACGACGCTTTCCAACCAATCCCGATATGCTGGTAAAAGAACTGGCAGACCAGGGGACAAACCAGGCTTTTGCCCTCGCTTATACACACAAACCCGGCCTTTCGCGCCAACTAAACTATTGGCTGGCAAATTTTTGCCGCAAGAACAGCTGGCTCAGGCCTTTTGGCGCTGTGCATCCCGATGACCCGGATCTGGAGAACATTGTAATTGAATGCCTCGATCATTACAATTTCCCGGGCATGAAGCTGCACTGCCTGGTCCAGCAATGCCGGCCTGATGATGAGAAGCTTTATCCGCTTTATGAAGCACTGTCTAAACGCTCAAAAGGACTCATTATCCACGCCAGCAGCTTTCCATTGCCATATAAGGATTACCTCGGGATAGAGGGCGTTTCCCGCCTGCTGTCCCTTTTCCCCACACTAAACCTGATTATTCCTCACCTGGGCCTTTACGATCTTCGAAAATACAGCAACCTGTTGGATCAGTACAGCGGTCTGGTCCTGGATACTGCCTTCGTCTTTCAAAACCAGGTTTTCATTCCGCCGTTAGATGAAATAAGGGAGGTAATGCTTGCTTACCCGGACCGCTTCCTGTACGGCAGCGATTACCCGTTTATCCTGGAAGCGCCTCAGAACGGCATCAGGCGGATCCTGGAGCTCGGCCTGCCGGAAGATAATTACAGGAAGTTCTTTCACGATAATGCAGCATCATTTTTGAATAAAGTAACCGGGTCTGGTTAACCGGCAATAAAAAAGGAGCCCGGGGGCTCCTTTAATGATCTTTTTCCGGTTCTTCTTTTTGCTCGCTCTTCCTCTGAAATGAGGCGCGGCGTTCATCTTTTTTCTTAGATACTTTTATGGGCTCTGACTCAGCCATTTCCTCTTTGTTTTCTTCCACGCGGCCTTCATCCTGTCCGGAATCAGGCTCAGCCTGATCCTGATCAGTTTGCTCCTGATCAGCTTGACCCCGGCCCTCCTCAGAGCTTTCCCGGTCGGTATCTTCCTGATCGGGTTCTTCGGCTTCCTCAATTATCATTGGCGGAAGCTCTCTTCCTTCAACCAGGGCTTTGATCTCATGGGAATCAAGCGTTTCCCTTTCAAGCAGGGCCTGGGCAATCAGCTCTAACTTGGAACTTTCTTCCTCCAGGATATCCTGGGCCCTTTGATAGCAATCATCAATGGTCTTCCTAATTTCCTGATCGATAGATTTGGCAATTTCCTCACTGTAGTCGCGATCTCTGCCTAAATCCCTGCCCAGAAATACCTGGTCCTGTTTCCTGCCCAGTGTAATCGGGCCAAGAGTGTCACTCATGCCATATTCCATGATCATCTGGCGCACTATAGCTGTTGCCCGCTCAAGGTCGTTCTGGGCGCCTGTGCTGATATCTTTTAGGACCAGCTTTTCCGCAACCCTGCCTCCGAGCAGCGTACTGATCCTGTCGAGAAGTTCGGTCTTGGTCATATAATAGCGATCTTCCTCAGGAAACATCAGGGTATAGCCACCGGCTCGCCCGCGGGGAATAATCGACACCTTGTGGACGGGATCGGTATGCGGCAGCAGGTATCCGACCAGGGCATGTCCCGCTTCGTGATAAGCAACTATTTTCTTTTCAAAGGGGCTGATCACACGGCTTTTCTTCTGCGTGCCGGCAACGACCCTTTCAACTGCTTCTTCCAGCTCTTTCATCCCGATTCGCTTTTTGTTGGACCGCGCAGATAAAAGCGCAGCTTCATTAACCACGTTCTCGAGATCGGCGCCCGTAAAACCGGGGGTGCCGCGGGCAAGAATTTTCATATCTACTTCTTCAGAAATCCGCTTGTTCCTGGAATGAACCTTCAAAATTTCAGTCCGCCCGTTAACGTCAGGCAGAACAACAGATATTTCACGATCGAAGCGTCCGGGTCTGAGCAGCGCCGGATCAAGAATATCGGGACGGTTGGTAGCGGCAATAATAATAATCCCTTCATTTACATCAAAGCCGTCCATCTCAACCAGCAGCTGGTTGAGGGTCTGCTCTCTTTCATCATGGCCTCCGCCCAGGCCGGCCCCGCGCTGGCGGCCGACGGCATCTATTTCATCAATGAAGACAATACAGGGTGAATTCTTTTTGGCGTTTTCAAACATATCCCTCACCCTGGAAGCTCCGACGCCGACAAACATTTCTACAAAATCAGAACCACTGATGCTGAAAAAGGGCACTCCGGCCTCACCGGCAACAGCCCTGGCCAGGAGAGTCTTACCTGTCCCCGGCGGCCCCACCAGGAGGATACCTTTCGGTATGCGCGCTCCGATTTCGATATATTTACGGGGATCTTTCAGAAAATCAACAATTTCGGACAGTTCTGCCCTTTCTTCGTCCGCGCCGGCCACGTCCTCGAACGTCACCTTTTTCTTATCGCTTTCCTGCAGGCGGGCTTTACTTTTACCAAAGTTCATCACCTTGTTGCCCCCGCCCTGGGATTGCTGCATAAAAAAGAAGAAAATCCCAATGATCAGTAAAAACGGAATCATATATGTCAGGGCGCTCTGCCACCAGGCCGGGCTTCTGGCATCATGCGGGTAATGCGACACATTGTTATCCAATAAAAGTGCGGTCAGATTGTGGTCTTCAGGCCGGAAAGTGTTTATAACCGTCCCGTCGACAAGCACGGCTTCAACTTCACCGCCGTGGGTTTCAACCCGTTCCACTTCGCCTCTTTCAACTTTTTGAATAAACTGGTTATAGCTTATCTCCTCCGGCGGGCTGCCGGTATTAAACGTAGCCAGCAAAGCAAAGACTACCAGGGCTATGACCAGGTAGAATGTTATTTGTCTTAAAAATGGGCTCAAAAAACAGTCCCCCCTTTCCGTTCAGGCCGTTAAGGCCTAACGTTAATTCTAACACACTGCACATTGAGAAGCAATAAAACCGAGGCCGCAGATAGGCAATTTAAGCATTGAGGATGCAAATATCTTTTAAGTTTCGATAATTTTCATTAAAATCTAGCCCGTAACCAATGACAAAGCGGTCGGGAATTTTAAAGCCGCAGTAATCGGCTTCAAACTTGACTTTACGCCGGTCAGGTTTGTCAAGGAGGGTTACTACTTTAATAGATTTAGGGTACCGGCTGCCCAGGTTCTCAAAAAGATAGTTGAGGGTCAACCCGGTGTCAACGATGTCTTCGACAATCAGGACATCTTTATCTTTGATGCTCTGATCAAGATCTTTCTGAATCCGGACAATACCGGAAGAAGCGGTATCGGCGCCGTAACTGGAAACAGCCATAAAATCAACTTCCAGCGGCACATCAATTTCACGGATTAAATCACTCAAAAAGACAACCGCACCCTTAAGAACGCCAATTAGCAGGGGGTTTTTATCATGGTAATCTTTTGTTATTTCAGCAGCAAGCTCTTTAATTTTTTCGTTAATCTGTTCTGCCGACAGCAGCACTTCCAATGCTTCTTTTGCCACTTTGTATCCCACCTTTTATTATTATATCTGCCTCGTTTAGAACTGCCGGAAGATCCGGAACTCTTTGAAGACGTGAGCAGAGACTTCATTATTTAACTTTTTTGCCTGCCTGTTTTTGAACCCTGTATTCAAGAACTAAAACTTTTCCGGTTTGGCCGGTAACCCGGTAAGGGTGCGCAATCCGAACTCCGACAACCCAGAGAATCATTTCCCCTGCAGTAACAAGTGGCAAAGTATCACGCCTTTCAGCAGCTATTTTCTGATCGATCAGAAAATCTTTCAACTTTTTACTGCCTGGAGAACCCTGGGGATAAAAACGGGCGCCGGGCCAGCGCGGCCGGACCTTTAAGGCCCCTGCCGGGATTTCATCATAATCAAGATAGGCCCGGCACGAATGCGGGGGCCAGGGCAGTTCATGGGCATCTGCCACCCGGGCAGTAATCGCAAAGCCACCGGGCAGGTATGTTTTGCCGGGAACTTTTAAGGTTACTGCCGTGAAAGGTTTTGCGGGCTTTCCTGACCGAACATTTAAAACCAGGTTGTTATACGAACAGTAAGCCTCCGCCCCTCCTGGCAGGGTCAGGTAACTGCCCGTTCTGCCTTTTTCCGCAAGGGTAAGAAGCTGTTCGATATGGAGCCTGCTGATTTTTTTTGCTGAAACAAACCTTTTCAAAGCATGGCGCAGGACCCTGCCCTTTAAAGCTGCGGGAAGCGCCATCAGCCCGGGACGCTTTACAACTGTTTTTCCCCGGCAGAAAGTGGATAACTCCAGGTGTTTCTTCCTGGCCATGGCCTGCAGGAACCTGCGATCGTCGGCTGCGAGTGAAGCCAGGTTGTACAGGGCTTCGCTGATCCGGGGGTTGTAGCGCTGTTCAAGATGAGGTATGAGCTCCAGGCGTAGCCTGTTCCGGGTATAATCAGTTTCCAGGTTACTGCTGTCTGTGAATGTCAGCAGCTTGTTCTCCCGGCAGTATGTATCAATTTCGCGGCGCCTGAGGCAAAGCAGGGGCCTGACCAGCTGAAACCGGCCGCGTTTACGCCTGGGCAGCATCCCGGCCAGCCCATCTACTCCGGTCCCCCTGATCAGGTTTAACAAGACGGTTTCTGCCTGATCGTCAAGGTGATGGCCGAGGGCAATCCTGGAAGCCCCATATTTGCGGGCAACTTCGAAGAGAAAATCGTAGCGGGCCCTGCGGCCGGCCTCTTCTTCTGAAAGGCCGAGTTCTTTTTTATAAGACCTGATCTCGACAGCCTTAACCTCGAACGGAATAGAACGGGACTTCGCAATTTTTTCAACACCCAGCGCTTCGTGCCCGGCCTCTGGTCTCAGGCCATGATTGAGGTGAGCGACAATTAACTTTAAGCAGAGCTCATCCCGCAGGCGGCAAAGCAGGTGTAAAAGGCAAGACGAATCCGGCCCCCCCGACACAGCGACAACAACCGTATCGCCTTTGTTAAAAAGACGGTGCTTTTTTATAAAGCTGCTGACTTTACCCAGCTGCATCGGTGGCAATCACAACCTAACCGCTTAAAAGATAAAAAAACACCCTGGAACAGAGTGCTTTTCGATCTGCAATATTGCTTAAGAATCTATTTAAAATGCTTCCCGAAAAGAACCGCGACCGCCTCTTTTAGATTCGGTATTGCGCTTTAGGTCCAGCAAACGCTCGTCACTTTCTTTAAGAAAGCGATTCATCTTATCCTCGAATGAAGCCTTGTTTACAACTGCTGGCTTACCCCTGCCAGTTTTTGCGCTTTTCTTGTGAGGGGTAAAACCCTCCACAGCCTGGCGGATAGATAAACCTACCTTACCGTTATTTTCCACGGTAAGCACTTTAACTTTCACCTTGTCAGCTTTTTTGAAAAACTCATTGATATCCTTAACATACTCATCCGCTATTTCGGATATGTGCACGAGGCCGGTTGTTCCACCGGGAAGCTCAACAAAAGCTCCGAATTTTGTTATGCCGGTTATCACTCCTTCCACAATACTGCCAACTACTATCTCTTTCTTGATAAAAAACTCCTCCTTGCATTTATTTACCTCAAGACTACAATAATTATACCTATTTTTGTATAATTGTCAATCCTCTAACTGAAAGATAACCTCATCAGGCTTAACCAGTCCCAATCTTTCCCGGGCCAGTATTTCGATATAATCTGTTTCCTGCAGGCGCTCTATCTCCAACTCTAAATCCTGCCGTTGCTGCTCTTTTATTTCCAATCTCTTCTCATGTTCGGCGAGTTCCTGCTGCACCTTTAACTGTTGAAGATACTGGGTGCCAAGCATTACTGACAATCCGATAATGACAAGGATGCCTACTGCGCTGATTAACCTGTACATATCGTACCTGTTTTCCCTGTGCTGCACGGGAAATTTAGAAACTGAACTACCTGCTTTTTTGCGTTTAATATTCACAGAAAACACAACTCTTCAACTTAATGTAATTACTTCTTCGATTCACTGAGGACTATACCTGCCGTGAAGAGTGGGATTCGCCGCTATTATAACTCATCCAGCGTCTCACATCCATTCCCCGCAGGAAAAAAACCCCCCCTGGATGGGGGGAATAGATATAAAGTCCACTGTTATGATTTTAAATCTTCCTTATTTTACCTGTTCTTTTAATGCTTTGCCCGGTTTAAAAGCAGGGACTTTAAGGGCTTTAATTTTAATTTTTTCTCCTGTAGCAGGATTACGTCCTTCGCGTTCTTTACGGCTCCTGACTTCAAAGGTTCCAAACCCTACCAGCTGAACTTTATCACCTTTGACTAAACCGTCAGTAATACTGTCCAGCACCGCTTTTACAGCCTTCTCACTATCCTTCTTGGACATTTCCGTTTTCTCTGCAACCAGATCGACCAGTTCAGACTTATTCACTGTTTAAAGCCCTCCTCATACAAATTAATGAACCTTATTAAAAAGTTATTCGCTTTAGCAACTGATATTCCTGCTTTATTCACTCATTTTCCTTATTTTTTTAGCTTCTACCCACCATTTATCCAATTCTTCCAGGGAAAATGACGAAACCGGGCGTTTAGTTTCATCTGCTTTTTGCATAACATAACCAAACCGTTCAATAAATTTTGCTATTGTCTTGCCGAGGGCTAATTCGGGATTAACTCCCATAAAGCGGGCAATGTTAACTGCCGAAAAAAGGTAGTCACCGAATTCTTCTTCTACCGCCGCCTGATCTTCATTACGGTAAGCTTCTTCCAATTCGGCCAGCTCTTCCCTGGCTTTATCCAGGGGGCCGCTGACGCAGGGCCAGTCGAAACCGGCTTCAGCAGCGCGTTTCTGCATTTTATAAGCCTTTAAAAGGGCAGGGAGGGCGTGATCAATCTTTACAGCTGAAGTGGGTTTATGCTTGCCTCGCTCATCTGACTTAATCTGCTCCCAGAGCACTTTTACCTGCGCTGCATCATCAGCGTTATCCGTTCCGAAAACATGGGGATGCCTCCTGATCAACTTGGCTGCGATTGTATCCAGCACCCCGTTGAAGTTAAAGCGGTTTTCCTCCCGTGCTATTTGGCTGTGAAAAACAACCTGCAGCAGAACATCCCCCAGCTCTTCCTGTAATGCGCTGTCGTCGTCCCTGTCTATCGCTGCCACTGCCTCATAAGCCTCTTCAATCATATACTGCCTCAGGCTTTCATGGGTCTGTTTTCTATCCCAGGGGCAGCCATTTTCGGAACGGAGCATAGCCATAATCTCAATTAAATCTCCCATGCTGCGGTGCGGTGAAGGCGGCAGATAAAGTGTTGTAAAATGGTTAAATAAATCTCTGCGGTCGAGATTGTAAAGAGCGGTTTTCCAGGCCTGCCGGCCCTGCATTCCCGCTGCACGCACAACTACAACCGGGTAATCTTCGGGGTATAGCTCCATTAACCTGAGTTTAGTCCGGGAAGCCAGGGCCCGGTTGTACACCTGGGCAATAATCAGGTGGTTAGGGCAGGGTTCCTTAAGACGGTCAAGTACAAGGGCGTCATAAACGGTAACGCCGTCCAGCAGGTCTATTTTCAGGGTGCTGAGCAGGGGTTCCAAAAAACTCATCCCTTCCACTACCTGAACTTTAATGCGTTTTCCGGGACATATCCTGCACAGCCTGTCTACAGCCGCCTCGCCCACCGAGGGGTGTCCGGGCACTGCATAGCAAACTGTGCCATGCCGGCGGGCGGCCCTGATCAGGGTGCCGGTAATCTTCCGGTATACCTGTTCAAAATCGCTGCCCTGCCTGTAGAGATGATCAAACGATTTAGCCCTCCGGGTTTTTGCCGCGTAATAGCGGGCAGAAGGGTGCTTAAGGGTCCGGAAGAAAAGGGGCCTTCCACTGATCAGGTTGCCGTGAGCTTCTCGGGTCAAATGCCCGGGATTGCCGGGGCCAAGGCCGATAATGATAATTCTGCTCATTGGTTATCAACTCCATTAGGGCCCTGCATCTTTCGGAAGCGCCGGGCCAGGGCTGCCAGGCGCGGGCCGATCAGTGGGACCATATTTAATTCTTCCCTGCTCAAGCCGCCTGTTAAAAATAAAACCAGGCTGTAAACCAGGATGCCGGCAATAATTGCCAGGAGTACAGCCGCGGCATTCACCCGGCCGGCCGACAAAAAGGGTTCTCCATACCTGGCAATACCACCGTAGGCACCATAAACAATAATTGACATCGCCACAACAGACAGGCCGGGCAGCAGCAGTACTTCACGAAAGTTGCCGCGCCACCCCGTAAAACGGCTAACATGATAAAGGTTAAGAGCTGCAGCCACCCCAATGCCGATCACGGAAGCCAGTGCGGCTCCGCCGACATTTAGTTCGGGGACAGCGGTAAGATACCAGGCAAACAGGGTTTTAACCGCTCCGCCGTAAATCATGTTCAGGGCGGGAACAATCGGCCGACCCAACCCCTGGAGCAAACCTGTTGTCGTTACATAGAGACAGAGGGGGATTACCGACCAGGACATGTAAGCCAGGGAATAGCCTGCCGCAGCGTTATCGTAAAGCAAAACCGTGATCGGTTCCGCCAGCAAATAGAGGCCGAGCGCCGATGGAAGCGCGAAGAAGACGGTCAGTTTAACGGCAACGGCAGTCCTGCTTTGAATCAGGAGCCTGTCCTTCAGGGCGAAGGCTTCTGAAATTGCCGGCACCAGGCTGATGCTTAGAGCCAGGGCTACAACATTGGGGAAGTAAACGATCGGTCCGGCCATCCCTGTAAGCTGGCCGTACAGAGCCCGGGCTGTTTCCAGGTCAAAACCGGCAGCCTGCAGCTGCCTGGGCACTACAGCCAGGTCAATCAGTGATATCAGGGGTATGACCAATCCCCCGATTGTAACGGGTACAGCCAGGCTGAAAATACGGCCGATGATCCTGCTAACCGGGGCCGGTTCATGTTTCTCCTGTTGATCGGCCAGGCTCATAAAACGACCGCGCTTGCGCCAATAGAAAATGGATAGAAAAACGAGGCCGCCCAAACCTCCTGCCGCTGCGCCCGAAGTAGCCCCGGCGGCTGCAAATTCCAGGCCGACGGGTAACAGGAGAAGAACCAAAAAAATTGAGAACCCAACCCTGACCAGCTGCTCAAGGAGTTGTGATGCCGCTGTCGGAATCATATTTTGCTGCCCCTGGAAAAACCCGCGCAGGGCAGCCATAATGGTAACAAAGAATATGGCAGGGGATATCGCCATCAGGGGGTAAACTGCTTCCATATCTTTAACTATGGAAGCAGCAAAGAATTCAGCTCCCAGCAAAAGAACCATGGTTATGGCCAGCCCGCTTAAGGTAAGAATAAAGAGGGCCACCCGGAAAACCCTCAACGCTTCGCGATAGTCTTTAAGGGCAATATTTTCTGCCATCAGTTTTGAAAGGGCAACCGGAATCCCGGCCGTGGAAACCACCAGCAGGGTAGAATAAACCGGGTAGGCATACATGTAGAGGCCAATCCCTTCGTCGCCGAGAATTGCCGCCAGGACGATCCTGAATACCGCCCCGATTACCCGGGCAGTTATTCCGGTTAAGGCCAGGATAGTTGCACCTTTAACAAATGCTCTGCTGCTTTCGGACAATTGTTTTACCCTCTTTGGCACTGCTCAGGCAGCTTGATTTTTTCCATTAATAAACATTATAACAGTTAGTGAAGGCAGCAGCTACCGTTGAATGCTGCTTCCTGCGCCGGCAGGCACATCCCGGGCTTCCGGAAGTGATTGTAGAAAGTTGTGAAGTTCGTTGAGCAGGCCTATAGAATTTGCCGCCCTTTTAATCTGCAGGGCAAGCGGTTTTCGGGATGCAACCCTGATCCGGTCGGTGCCGTAAACCTGTGATTCCTGCAGCCGTTTTATATCAACGGTATGTCCCGGGGCAAACTGGATTATGAGGTTGCCCTGCTTCTGGGAAATATGCTCTATTCCAAGGGCTGCCGCTTCCAGGCGCAATCCGGCTACCGCGAGCAGGTTTTTAACCGGCCCTGGCGGAACTCCGTAACGATCGGTCAGTTCCTCTTCGATTTCTTCAAGCTCTTCGCTTTTGGCGGCGCTATAGATGCGCTGGTAAAAATCTACCTTCTGATCCTGGGCAATCAAATATGAGGAGGGCAAGTGGGCATTAATCTGCAGTTCCAGTCGCGTGTCGACCGTTTTTTCCCGCTTTTCATTTTTCAGCTCAGCCACAGCCCGATCTAAAAGCCGGGCGTAGAGATCGAAACCTACCGCCGCAATAAAACCATGCTGCTCGGCGCCAAGGATATTGCCTGCCCCCCTGATTTCCAGATCGCGGAGGGCAATCTTGAACCCGGATCCCAACTCGGTAAATTCCTTAATTGCCTTAAGTCTTTTTTTTGCCGTTTCAGAAACAACCTTATCCCTCCGATAGGTGAGATAAGCATAAGCAAGCCGGCTTGAACGGCCAACACGTCCCCGGATCTGGTAAAGCTGGGCCAACCCGAACCGGTCAGCATCACAAACTACCAGGGTATTGACATTTGGGATATCAAGCCCTGATTCGATAATTGTTGTACTGACCAGAATCTGGTACCTGCCTTCCTGAAAATCGGCCATAATTCTTTCAAGAGCCGCTTCCGGAAGTTGTCCGTGCCCTACAGCCACCGAAGCATCGGGAAAAAGACCCTGGATTCTTTCAGCAAAAGCATCAATCCTGTCAACGCGGTTAAAAACAATAAAGGCCTGTCCGCCGCGGCTCAGTTCGCGCTGCACTGCATCGCGGACAAGGTTTTCGGAATACTCGAGAACGTAAGTCTGAACCGGATAGCGGTCTTCCGGCGGCGTGTCAATAATGCTGAAATCCCTGGCCCCGGCCAGGGAAAGGTGCAGGGTCCGCGGAATCGGCGTGGCTGTCATCGCCAGGGTATCAACTTCAAGCCGCAGCTGTTTCATCTTCTCCTTCTGGCGTACGCCGAAGCGCTGCTCTTCATCAACGACCAGCAGGCCCAGGTCATGGAAGCGGACATCTCCGGAAAGAAGGCGGTGGGTTCCGATAATTATATCTATTTTACCTGCAGCCAGGTTCCTGGTAATTTCTTTCTGCCAGCCCGGAGCAATAAAGCGGCTGATCTGGGCAATCTTAACCGGGAAGCCGTCAAACCTTTCCGTAAAGGTACGGTAGTGCTGCTGGGCTAAAACCGTGGTTGGAACAAGCACAGCAACCTGCTTTCCTTCCATAACCGCTTTGAAGGCCGCCCGCATGGCCACCTCAGTTTTCCCGTAGCCAACATCGCCGCAGATCAGTCGATCCATCGGATGGTTTTTCTCCAGGTCGGCTTTTACATCCTCAACAGCCTTTAGTTGGTCAGGAGTTTCTTCAAAAGGAAAGTGGGCTTCAAATTCCTGCTGCCAGGGGTGATCCGGTCCGAAACTGTAACCCTCGACAGCCTGCCTGGCAGCATAAAGGGCAAGCAGTTCCCGGGCCAGTTCTTCAACGGAATGGTTGACCCTGCTTTTCAGGCGCTGCCACTCGCCGCCGCCCAGGCTGTGCAGTCGGGGCGCGGGGCCGTCTCCACCGGAATATTTTTGAATCAACCCTACCTGATCAACCGGAAGGTATAATTTATCGGTGCCCCTGTACTTTAATACCAGGTAGTCACGCTTGCCTCCCCCGACTTCAAGAGTGTTCAGACCTAAATACCGGCCGATGCCGTGCTGTTCATGAACAACATAATCCCCGTTCGACAGTTCCCGGTAGTCACTGAGCCTGATCCCCTCACTCCTGTTAAGCCGCCTCTTTTTCCTGCGGACAGGAAGCAGGTTACGCTCGGTAATAACGGCCAACTGCAGCCCGGGTATAATAAAGCCTTCTTCAAGACTGCCCGCAATGACCTGTGGCTTTGAAAACATTTCGCCGCCCTGACCGCCATCCCTGTATTCTTCAGCTGAATTATTATGCTCTGCTATCATACTCAACAGTCCATTGCCCCGTTCTTCGGATTCAGTCAGGAGATAAACCCCGTAACCCTCCCTGAACCACTTCCTGCAGTCGCTTCTGAATATATCCCACTGCCCGTGGTAAAACGGCGCGCTTTTCGATTCAATTCTTACTGACTGTTCAGGCTTAAACAAACCGCCCGTCTCGGCAAATAAGGCTGTACCAATTAAGGGACAGGATAACCGGTAGAATAAATCTTTTTCATTCCACAGCAGTTCCTGCTCGGGAGGAAGCAGGTCGCCTTCAAGCAGGGAGCTGCTGCTGTAATCATTAAATTCACTTCGCAGGTTGGCGGTTTTTTCAGCAATTTGCGCAGGCTCCTCAAGAAAGACCAGGGAATCCGGGGGCAGGTAATCAAGCAGGGAAGCCCCTTCCCCATAAAAGAAGGGCAGGTAGCTGCTTAAATAATCGATGCCCTCCGGGTCGGCCAACCTTTCCATGTGGCGAAAAACCTGCTGCTTCAACCTTAAAGCCACTTCATTTTCCCCGCTCCTGCGCAGCCTGGACAGGGTCCGATCCAGAGTGCTGTTGATTTTCTGCTCACCGCTGCTGAGGGCCTGTTCCGTCAACAAAAGCTCACGGGCCGGTAAAATATCGACCTGCCTGATTTGATCGGTCGAACGCTGGGTCAGGGGATCATAGTGGCGGATCGATTCAATAAGATCGTCAAATAGTTCAATACGGACCGGTTCCTGCCTGCCGGGCGGGTAAATGTCGATAATATCGCCTCGAGCACTGAACTGTCCTGCAGATTCCGTTAAAGTTGTCCGCTCATAACCTCTGCACACCAGGAGGTCTATATATTCCTGGCGGTCTACTTGCATACCTACCTGCAGGCCGATAATCAAATCACGCCAGAGACCGGGGGGAAGAGATTGCGAAATCAGCGCCGCAGCTGGAGCAACATAGAAGCCCCCGCCACCGGAGTTCAGCCACTCTAAAAAACCAAGCCTTGAGTTCTGCTGCTCATCACTGCGGGATAAAGCATCGGTATTGATGAATAGCTCCCTCGGCCTGAGCAGATTTACCCGGCCCGGGAATATAGAGAGCAGATCAGAATAAACCCTTTCGGCCCGCGCGAGATCGCTGGTTATAATTAAAGCCGGACGGCCGCTAAAACCGGCCAGCGCAGCTATAAAAATATTGCGCGCACTGCCTTCCAGGCCGGTGACAACTGCCCTGTAGTTTTGATCGCGACTTACAGCTGAGCTAATCTCTAGAAAAGTTTCGTTATTGGACCATCGGTCCAGCAGATATTTAAGCAAAACAGAACCTCCTGATTATTACATCCGGGTACAGCAAAAGGGAGGGGAACCGGCTGATACCCCCCATTAACCCATGGACTAAATTATAGCGGCCATAACCTGCATCGTCAACTCATAGGCAATTAGCGCGTTTACTTCTTTTACCTGATCACGTTACCCAGGTGACTTGTTTGCGTCACTTTTGTGACCGGTTAAGCCCTGCCCGCCTCTATTTAAGGACTGTGAACAAGCCAGATCCGGGGCAAGCAGTTTAAAAAACCCTGGGGCAGCTATGTTACCTGGATTTTAAATTTATTTTTTTCTCTTCCGGCATGTTGGCATGCAGATTGCAATAAGGTAAGTCACAGGGACAGAGCAAGAGGAATAGGAGAGGAGGTTACAAAATGAAAGACATGTGTGCATTCTGGAATGAATACGATTCAATTGCAGGCCATGTATGCTACTGTGAACTGGCGGCCTTCAACAGGCCGGTAAATCCCCAGTTCCTGATGGCAATCGGCTGCACCCCGGACAAAAGAAAAGATTGTCTGAAAAGCATGGAGCTCGCTGTAGGGGCAGGGGTAATCCCCGAAGAACTGCCTGCCCTGCAGCCTGTCCCGGCGCCAATGTCGCCACCCGTTTTAACATGCGACCCGCCACAGGAGATTGCCAAAACAGTTGTCGGAACTGCTCAGAAAAAAACTGCCCTGGCCGCTCCCGCCCTTGTCATGCTGGCGATCCTTGCCGGGGCCTACATCGCACTGGGCGCTGTAATGTTCACCATTATCACTAATGACCTGGCAATCTATATCGGCGACGGTTTAAGCCGCCTGGTAGGTGGAGTTACCTTTTCAATCGGGTTAATCCTGGTCATTCTCGGAGGGGCTGAGCTGTTTACAGGGAACAACCTGCTTGCAGCCGGTTACCTGGAGAAAAAAGTGAGCGGAAGGCAGGTCCTCTCAAACTGGTTTTGGGTTTACATTTTCAACTTTGTTGGCGCGCTCGTTGTTGTGATCCTGTTTTTCTTCTCAGGAATCTGGCAGGCAAACGACGGCAGTATCGCTGTAAGAATTATTGATATAGCCTCTGCCAAAACAAGCCTGACCTGGAGTGAAGCGCTTTTCCGCGGCATTCTCTGCAACTGGCTGGTCTGCCTTGCCGTCTGGATCGCCCTGGCCGGAAAAGATGCGATTAGCAAAATACTGGCAATCATGATTCCAATTACAGCTTTCGTCGCTGCCGGTTTTGAACACTCTATAGCCAACATGTTTTTTATTCCCATGGGGCTGCTGGTTAAAAACGCCGAATTTGCCCAGGCCTTGGTTTCACCGACGGTAATGCAGGGTATCACCTGGCAGGCGTTCTTTTTTAGCAACCTGATCCCGGTTACTATCGGCAACATTATCGGCGGGGTATTATTTGTTGCTGTCGCCTACTGGACCTGCTATCTGCGTCCGAACCTGCCGAAAAGCCTTATTCTCAACGGGCGAACCTAAATGCAGGGCAAACCCTGCAGAAAAGAATTAAGTAATAATCGGAAAGGAGCAGAAAACATGAAAAAGCTGGTCAACTGCGAACACTGGAAAGAATACCACGGACTCAACGGGTGGGTTATGTTCTGCAGCGCCGGGGCATACGGGAAAAAATTGTCGGTAACAGAAGCGAAAAGCTGCGGCTGCACAGAACAGCAGAGAAGCAGCTGCAAAAAGACAATGGAAAACAATGTCGGCTTTGGGCTGGTCCCTGAAATATATGAAGAATCGCATGCAAAGGGGAACGAGATCAACAGGGAACCGGCGCTACTGCCGGGCAGATGAACCCCCAGACCAGGACGAATACAGGCAGCTGCAAGAAACTTTACTGCGCCCCGTCAAAAAAGCCGGGGCGCTTCATTAATACCCCACCAAATATAAAGGATTTATGTGTCCGAATCAAGAATAATGGAGCAAACAGGTTAACTATAAATTATTGCCAAAGGCGGATGCAAATATGTATATCAGTAAATTTGTAACCCCGGAAATTATTTACGGTACCGGTTCCCTGAGCCAGGCCGGTGAATGCTGCAGCCGCCTCGGTTCATCCCGTGTTTTCCTGGTAGCCGACCCCGGAGTTCTCATCTGCGGGTGGGTCGAAAAAGCGATTTTTTTTCTGAATGAAGCAAATCTCGAGTACCGGCTCTGGACAGATTTTTCTGCGAACCCGAGAGATTACGAAGTGGAAGAAGGAGCTATTCTTTTTAACGATTGCGGCTGTGATGCCGTCCTGGCGATCGGGGGAGGCAGCGCTGTTGATGCCGCAAAAGCTGTGGCCACCCTGTCAACTAACCGGGGAAAGATTCATGACTTTGAAGGTATTGATATGATCAAAGAACCCCTGCCGCCTTTAATTGTGATCCCTTCCACGGCAGGCTCCGGGGCGGAAGTTTCACAGTTTGCGATTATATCTGACAGCAAAAGAAAAATAAAGATGACCATTATTTCAAAGTCACTCGTCCCGGATATCGCTATTACCGACCCGCTGATCCTGTCAACGGTAAATAGCAAAGTGACTGCGCACACCGGCATGGAAGCCCTCAGCCATGCCATTGAAGCTTACCTGTCTTTGGCAGCCACTGATATGACCGACATCCATGCTTTGCACGCCATTAAATTAATCTCTGCCAACCTCAGGTCATCGGTAGCCAGCCAGGTCGATGAAGCCGCGAAAATCGCCATGAGCAAAGCAAGCTTACATGCAGGGATAGCCTTTTCCAATGCTGTTCTCGGACTGACCCACGCCATGACCCACCAGGTAGGCGGACTGCTTGACCTGCCGATCGGCACAATTAACGCCGTCCTGCTGCCTTATGTAATGCGCTTTAATTTAATTGCCTGTGTCGATAAATATGCCTCCATTGCCGAAGTTATGGGAGCACAAACTGACAACATGTCAACACGTGAAAAAGCGGAAGAAGCGATCAACATGGTGCGTGAACTTGCCCGGGACGTGGGCATTCCTTCAGGCCTGGCCGAACTCGGCTTACCGGAAGATTCCATTCCAAACCTGAGCCGCAATGCCATTAATGATGCCTGTTTCATAACCAACCCCAGGGACGCTGATGAAGACGACATTATAAATATCTTTCGCTCTGCCTTAGAGGCAAAGGATGGTGAGCAATAATGGTTATGCAAAACAAAAAAGAGCTGATTGAAAAGCTAACCGGAGTTCACAGTTCAAAAAAATCTTACTACGTCGCATTAAAGGAAAAGATCAATGAACTGCTGCAAATTAAACGCGAATGGGAAGTTACTTTTTCTGCAGTCACCGATCTGCTGGTTTTCATTAACAGCGATTACGAAATCCAACGGGTGAACAAGGCTGCTGTTGATTTTTTCACAACCCCTGAAAGTGATCTGCTTGGTTCAAAATGCTATAAATTATTTTACGGCCGCGAAGAAAAGTGCAGCCCCTGCATTGGCGACCAGGTTTTAAATACCCAGAAAACATCTTACCTGCAATCGAGGACCCGTTATAACCGGGTGCTCGATATATTTGCCTACCCGGCTTTTACCGAGCAAAATAAACCTTACGGCGTAACATATTACGCCAAAGATGTAACCCGCCTGATCGATTCGATCAAACTGGCCTCGATGGGCGAAATGTCGGCCGGAGTTGCCCATGAATTGAACAGCCCCCTGACAGCAATTGTTGGGAATTCACAGCTGCTCCTCAGGGAAGCATCCCCCGACAACCCTCATTATCAGTTAATTAAGGACATTCATACCAGCGGTATCCGCTGCCAGCGGATTATAAAAAACCTGATGACCTTTTCCAGGCAGGATGAGTTTACCTTTGAAAAAATCGACTTAAATACAATAGTTAAGAGCGGCCTGGAGCTGGCCGCTTACCAGATCGAAAAAAGCAAGATTGACCTGGTTGTCGACCTTTATGAAAACGTTCCCGCGCTGTCAGGCAGCGGCAACGGCCTGGAACAAATTATTGTAAACCTTCTGCTGAATGCCAAAGATGCTGTAGAAGAAAAAATGCAGACTGAAAAGAATGGCGAAAAAGGAATTGTCACCATCAAAACCAGGATTCACCCCGACAACGAGTTTGCGATAGTAGATGTATCCGATAACGGTCACGGTATAGAGCAGGAGCATGTCTCGCAAATATTTAACCCTTTTTATACTACAAAATCAAGCGGCAAAGGGACCGGGCTCGGTTTATCGGTCAGCCTCGGTATCGCCCAGGCGCACGGCGGCTTCATTGATCTCGATACAACCGTTGGCGAGGGAAGTACGTTCAGCTTAATCCTGCCCCTTGATCAGGAGGCGCCCGTTAAAAACGGCACTATGAAAATGCAGTGTGATTAATCCGTATTAAGCATAACCGGATGGAGGGAAGCGGATGGCGGAACAACCCCGGTTTTTGATCGTTGATGACGAACAGGAAGTATGCAACTTTTTCAGCTATCTCCTTAAACAAAAAGGCTACGCTGCGGTTACTGCCAATACCGGGGCAGAGGCTTCAGCAAGATTGGAACAGTACAACTTTGCAACTGCGCTGGTTGACCTGAAGCTGCCCGATGCTAACGGTTTGGATATCTTAAGGGAAATAAAAAATGTTCAGCCGCAGTGTGAAGTTATAATCATTACAGGGTACTCTACAGTAAAGTCTGCCGTGGAGGCCATCCAGCTCGGCGCCTTCGATTACGTGGAAAAACCGTTCGTCGATATTAATGAAATGGAGCACCTGCTGGATCGCTCGCTGAATGTAAAAGAGGAATCTGAAAAACTTTCGCTCGCCCGGCAGGAATTAGGGTTTGTTGTCGGTAATAGCCAAAAAATGCTCGGCCTGGTTTCTGCAGCACAAAAGATTGCCAAAAAAAATATTACCGTCCTGATCCAGGGCGAAACCGGAACCGGGAAAGAAGTCCTGGCCCGCTACATCCATTCAGCAAGCCATCGTTGTGACCGGTCATTCCTCGCTTTCAACTGCGGCGCTTTTACTGAAACGCTCCTTGAAAGTGAACTTTTTGGTCATGAAAAAGGCTCCTTTACCGGGGCTGCGCAGCAAAAAAAGGGGATTTTTGAACAGGCTAACAAGGCAACCCTGTTTCTTGACGAAATTGACTCCGCCAGTCCGGCTATTCAAATTAAGCTGCTGCGCGTATTGGAAACGGGAGAATTTTTACGAGTCGGCGGGGAAGAAATGTGCAAGGTAGATGTCCGCATTATCACGGCAACAAATGCTGACCTGGCGGCTAAAGTAGCAGACAACCGGTTTCGCGAAGATCTTTTTTACCGCCTGGATGTCGCCTCTTTAACCATCCCCCCACTTAGGGAAAGGCCCGATGACATTGAGATTTTTATCGACTACTTCCTGAAAAAAGAATCTGCTGCCAAGCAGATCCCGATCAAGTTATTTACGGATGATGCCCTGGCCGTTATGAAAAAACACCGCTGGCCGGGCAATATCAGGGAACTCTCCAACACAGTGGCACAGGCCCTCCTGCTCTGCAAAGGGGCGCTGATCGATGTTGAAGACCTCCCGGAACGTATTCGCAAAAACACTGCTGAACCGGAGCAAATACTGCAGGACACGGCAGAAGGTAAAAACTCGAACGGTGTTCTCTTTTCGGGCATCGTTGAAGATGGGGCCGGGTTGAACGGGTTGTTAGAATCCTTTCAGGAGGCGCTTTTTGAATCCATTAAAATTCGGGATGGCTTTGACTTTGATCTTTTCTGCCGGGATATCAATCAATGGCGGGATTCACTGATAGCCGGCATTATCGAAGCGGCCCTGGAGGACACCTACGGCAACCAGGTAAAAGCGGCAAAGCTCTTGGGCATTACTCCCCGGGCCCTGCGCTATCACCTGCAGAAAGCTCGCAATAATCGAAAATAACCATCAAGACAACTATTATCCCATCAGCCAGCAGGCTGCTAACCCTTAAATGCCCCGGTGCTTTTACTGACCGGGTATGAACCGAGCAGTTTGAAGAAGGGGACAGCCTGACGTATCTCTTCCCACAGCTCTTCCCTCCCCGGGTCGGTGCGGTGCCCTTCACAGTCGATAAAAAACAGCCAGTCCCCGATTATGCGCCTCGAGGGGCGTGATTCAATCCGGGTCAGGTTGATTTCGCGGCGGGCAAAGTAACCTAGCACCTGGTAAAGACTGCCCGGGCCATCAGGAATAGATAAAACCAGGGAAGTTTTATCTTCACCAGTGGGCGGGTGATCCCGGAGGGAGAGGATCACAAAACGGGTGGCATTCCCGTCATTATCCTGGATGCCTTCCGCCAGTAATGAGAGGTTAAACAGTTCGGCAGCCCTGCGCGGGGCAATTGCCGCCGTTCCGGGCCGGGTTTTTACTGACCTGGCTGCGGCAGCGGTACTTTCGACCGGCAGGCATTCGGCTCCGGGAAGATTGCAGCTGAGATACCCGGCACACTGACCCAGGGCGTGGGAGTGAGAGAGCACCTGGCCGATCCGGCTTAAATCAGTTTTTTCTGCCGCCATCAGGCACTGGTGGACAGGATAGTTCAACTCGTGACAAATATAGATCTCTTCCTGCCTGGCCAGGTGATCCAGGGTTGCCCCGACCCCGCCTTCGAGGGTGTTTTCCAGTGGAACGAGTCCTTCATCCAAATCGCCCCGGGCAACAGCACTGACGATAGCGGCTATAGAGGAGTATTCCTGCAGATCGCTGCCGTGCTGCCGATTATAAACCAGGGCCGCCTCTTCAGAAAAAGTGCCGGAAGGTCCTAAAAAACCAAGCCTTTTTTTATTCATTTATAACCCCTCCGCCATACCGGGCCTGGCTTTGCCAGGCAGGGACCTGCCCATCGCTGCAGCAATCGGGTTTACTGCCGCTAACAACTGTTCAAAGTTCTCAGGGGTCAGAGATTGCGGCCCATCGCAAAGGGCCTCAGCCGGCTTGTGGTGGACTTCAATAAGCAGCCCGTCAACACCCGCTGCCACGGCAGCCCTGGAGAGGGGATCGGCAAGGCGCCAGTTGCCGCTGGAGTGACATGGATCTGCGATAACAGGCAGGTGGCTTAACTCTTTTGCCTGTGGTATAGCGCTGATATCAAGCGTGCTCCTGGTAGATGTTTCAAAAGTCCTGATTCCGCGCTCGCAGAGGATTACCTGAAAGTTATTCTCAGCCAATACATACTCCGCTGCCATCAGCCACTCTTCAAGAGTTGCCGCCAGGCCGCGTTTCAGCAGGACAGGCATCTTACTGCGTCCAACTTCACGCAGCAGGGAAAAATTCTGCATGTTACGGGCACCGATCTGGATAATATCTGTGTAGCCGGCAACCATTTCAACTTCTTGTGGGTTAATAACTTCAGTCACTATTTTCAGACCTGTTTCGCGGCGGGCAGTCTCCAGCATCTGCAAACCCTGCTCCTCAAGACCCTGGAAGCTATACGGCGACGAGCGCGGCTTGAAAGCGCCGCCACGCAGAACCTGGGCACCTGCCGCTTTAACAGCACGGGCAATAGTCAGCAGCTGATCTTCATTTTCAACCGCACAGGGGCCGGCCATAACAACCAGCTCTTTTCCGCCTATTTCAAGATCACCAACCTTGATGATGCTGCTTGTCTCTTTGGCCTGACGGCTGACCAATTTGTACGGGGCAGTAATCGGCACGACTCTTTCCACTCCGGCCAGGACTTCCAGCCCGGTGGGAAAGGCTATCTTTTGCTCCCCTACAGCCCCAATCACAACCCTGCCTGTGCCTTCGATTCGGTGCGGGCCGAAACCCATTTCAGCCAGACGTTCTTCTACTTTCTCCACTTCGTCCTTCTGGGCATTCTGCTTCATTACAATAATCATGATCCGACACTCCTCTCATTTTTTCATATTTAGCAGCTTATAACCTTATTCTTTTGAATCGGCCTTTTTTAATTTTGCCAATAAAAAAAACCGCCCCTGCAAGGGACGGATTGTTTATCCGCGGTACCACCCAATTTGATGAATATCCACTCAGCAAGTACGGGCTGCCCTGAACAGGCTGCCGATACCCTCTTCCGTTAACGGGGAAGAACCGTTAGCGCCTACTTTACCCCCCGCGGGGCTTTCAGCACACTGCTTCGAAGGGAACTTCAACCCGGCACTTCCCGGTCAGGCTCTCAGCCTCCGGCCTAACCTCTCTGGCGGGGCAGTTGACCCGGTCTACTTTCCTTCTGCATCGCATTTAAAGTAATAATTATATTGAGAAGAATTTTAACACATTAATCCGGGGATGACAACCCCTGGTTATAAATATTCATAGCTGCATCCAAACCGTCGCTGACGAAAAGGAGAGCCGCCTCTGCGGCCCTCTCTACAGCTTCGTTGATCAATGTTTGATCGTTTGCATCAATTTGCTGTAAAACATATTCTGCACCGTCTGAAAAAGACGGCGGTTTCCCGACACCAATCCGCAGGCGCGGAAACTCTGCAGTGCCCAGGACATCGATAATTGACTGAATGCCGCGGTGCCCTGCACTTCCGCCTTTTTTGCGCAGACGGATCGCCCCGGGGGGAAGATCCAGGTCGTCAAAAACAACCAGTAGATTTGGCAGTTCCAGATCATAATTACGCAGCAGCTCTATAACAGCGAGACCGCTGCGGTTCATGTAGGTCAACGGTTGGGCCAGTATGACCTGCTTTGATTTGTAATCGGCAACCGTATATAAGGCTTTGTGCTTCTGGGTTGGACGGCCGGTTTTCAGCCGCCGGGAGAGCGATTCGACAACCCGAAAACCGAGATTGTGCCTGCTGCCTTCATACTTTTTGCCGGGATTACCAAGACCTGCAATTAAGTACATTATTTGTTTAACTTTCTTCTTCGGTTTCTTCAGCAGCCGGGGACTCTTCGCCCTCTCCGGTATCTTCAGCAGCCGCTTCTTCACCTTCCTCAAGCTCTTCTTCAACAGCAGGCTCGAGTTCTTCTTCAGCCATCGGCGCAAGAACCTGGACCAGCGTAGTCTCCGGCGGGGTAAGCAGTTCAATGTCATTATCGAGAACCAGGCTTTCAGCAGCGATGCTGTCGCCTATGTTCAATTCTGAAATGTCGACATCAAATTGTTCAGGGATATCACCGGGCAGACATTTTACGTCAACTTCCCTGGTAACCATTGAGAGAACTCCGCCTTCATTTGTGCCAACAGGTTCACCGACGTAGTTAAGGTGTACGGCAACCTCGATCTTGTCGCTCATAGAAATGCGGATAAAGTCAACATGCAGAATCCGATCCTGTATAAGAATATCCCTTTGGATATCTCTGAACATTACAGTTTCCTGCAGCGTTTTTTTACCCCTGGACTTAACTTTAAGATCAAGAAGAACGTTGCTGCCGCCTGTCGTTAAAACCTGCCGTAAAGTACGTCCATTAATGGTCAGGGGCAAGCTGTTTTCTCCCCTGCCGTAAATAACCGCGGGGACAAAATCTTCAGTGCGCATCTGCTTGCGCTCCCCTTTGCTCATAGACGGGCGTGTTTTTGCTTCCAATTCCATTCGTTCCATTCATTCCAGCCTCCTTCTGCAATAGTATACTTCAGGAAGCAGCGAAAATCAACTCAATTAAAAAAGTTCGCTTACAGAACGTTTGTCATGTATGCGAATTACAGCTTCACCGATCAGGGGGGCAACCGAAATGGTTGTGAAGCAATCTCGCAGCCCCTTCAACATACCTTTGTCTACAGGAATGGTGTTGGTAAAAATAACCTCTT
>SKOR01000043.1 GCA_007119965.1 Syntrophomonadaceae bacterium | reverse complement strand
TTTGCCGCCGGCCTACAGGACAGGCTACTTAAACTGTTTCGCTTGCATTGTTCATGCTGCTAATTATTTATTCACGGGACGTCCTTCATTTCCCTTTTCCGGGAAGTTGATTATTCAGGACCGGCTTAAGCAGGTATCCAAACAGTAGTGTCGAAATATAGTTCTACTCACCCCCGCTATTTAGGTAAAGCTATTTAGGAAAAGCCCGGCCGAAGCACTGGAGGTTTTTATGGATATTAAAATAAGCAGAGGCTGTCTCCTCGGCGCTGCTGCCGGCGATGCGCTAGGCGCGCCGGTGGAATTCTTAACCCTGCAGCAAATCAGGGATCGCTTTGGAGAAAAGGGCCTGAAAGATTATGCCCCCAGGGGTGATTTAAAACCGGGGACTTATACCGATGACACACAGATGACACTGGCTACAGCAGTCGGTTGCATTCAGGCTCTTCAGGCCCGCAAAAAGGGGGAACCACTTGACTTTAAAACTATCGTTTACCGGGAATACCTGGAATGGTACGAAATGCAAAAAAAACCCGAAAACAGAAGAGCTCCGGGCAATACCTGCCTCGGGGCCCTTGGCAGCGGGAAAATTGGTACTCTCGAAAAAAAGATTAACGACAGCAAAGGCTGCGGCGGGGTAATGCGCACTGCACCTATCGGGCTGGCTTTTGAACGAAAAGAAGCATTTCTGAGGGGAGCTGAAGCGGCAGCGATAACCCACGGCCACCCCTCGGGCTATCTGCCGGCCGGTTTACTGGCCGACGTGGTCGCAGGGATTGCTGCAGGGCACAAACTTGACCGTGCTGTGGAGTTATCGCTTGAAATTTTGACAACACACCGGGGACACGGGGAAACCCTGGAAAAAATTGAGCTGGCCCTGGAACTGGTCCGGAAAGAAAGGCCGCCCGAAAGAGCTATCCCCCTGCTCGGGGAAGGCTGGGTCGGCGAGGAAGCGCTGGCCATTGCCCTCTACTGCTGTTACTATTCACCTGCGGACTGGAAAAAAGCGGTCCTGGCCGCAGTAAACATTACCGGCGACAGCGATTCCACCGGTTCTATCACCGGGGCGCTGCTCGGCACGCTGCACGGCGAAAAAGCAATTCCTGTTAACCTGGTTAAAAACCTTGAAAACAGGGGACTGATCATAAAAATAGCCGAAGATCTTCACTCAGCAAGGGCCGGTTAACTTTTTAAAACCCTGCCTTCTTCAAAACCCGTAATGAGAGATGGAAACACCCGGTTTGCTTTTTTATGCAATTACTGTTAAATTAAGAGGGCATATATTTATGAACAGCTCTTGCTTAAATCGTTCGAAAGGAGTTTGAGGATTATGAAAAAAACCTTTTTATTGCTTGTTTTTGCCCTGTTATTAACTGGTCTGTTGATTGGCGGCTGCAGTGAAGATAGTATAGAAGAGGATCCTATGGCCGATGAGGTAGTCATTGACGATCAGAACCCGGAACATGTAGTCCTTGCATTCGTAGAGGCAATCAAAGACCTTGATCTCGAAAAAGCAAAAAGCCTTATATCCAGCGAGTACCTTGCAGAATTTGAAGCCGAATTTGACGAACTGGAACGGGCGCTTGAAGAAAATACAGCGGAAGCGGATATTATCCGCGAGATGTTTAAAATTGTATTCAATAATTTAGACTTAACAATTACAGGGCACACTATTGACGGTGAAGAAGCTGTCGTCAGCACAGAAAGCACACACCCTGACCCGGAAATTCTGACTGAAGAGCTGATGGGCAGAATGTTTGAAGTTATGCTCAGCGGTGACGTTGATCTTGAGAACATAACTGAAGAAGAAGGCATGCAGTTAATGGTCGAAATCTTCTCTGAAGTTTATGCTGAAGTTGATAGGATCACCACCGAGGCTGATGTGCCGATGGTAATGGAAGACGGCCAGTGGAAGGTAGCCGGGGAAGTAATTTCCGATTATACCATTGATCTCGATATGTAAGCTGGCTGATTGCTTCACTGACCAGCCTGAGCAAAGTCTACACAGATGGAGCCTGTCCACCCAATAAGTTAACAAAAAGTGGACAGGCTTGTTTTTGTTAACTTATTCGAATAGTTCTGCCGGTGGTTCGTGGGGGATACGGGCAACTTCCCTGCCGCCGTGGCAGAATAATGCCTCTTTGCTGTCTGTAATCTCCCCGATTTCAGCAACCGGCACTCCCTTGGAAAGAGCTGCGTTCATAACTTCTTCCAAATCTTCCGGGGCTACCTGGAAGAGCATCCTGGCCTGGGTTTCGCAGATCAGCAGTTCTTCGGGCGTTAAGAAATCCACTACAGCCGGCGCGGAAACCAGGTCTACCCTTGCCCCGAGGCCGCCAAAACGGACTGATTCACTAACGGCAGCCCCTATCCCGGCTGCGCCCAGGTCGGAGCAGGCATTAATTTTACCGGTTTTTATTGCAGCCAGAGCCGCTTCCATCGTCGCCCTTTCTTCAGCAAACAACGCTTCTGCCGGGCGCATAATATCTACCAGCCCCGCCCTGTACAGGGTGTCATTACCGTCATTGTTTGTTGCCCCGAGAATGATAATCCGGTCGCCCACTCTCTTAGCCGGCTTGGTCAGCGGTTCATCGATTACCAGCCGGCCGATAACCGCTGCAACCACGGCAGGGACAATATCGCTAAAGGAGGTGGAAAGGCCGCCACCGATAACAAATACCCCCATTACTTCACACATATCACGAATCCCTTTGACTATCAGGTTAACCCTTTCCCCGCTGGTCATTACCTCGCACTCGCCGCAGGTGCACGTGCCCTTAAAACCGCAGGGACCGACGATAACCTCTTCTTCAAGCGGCCGTGTTCCGATAAAATCGAGGAGAAAAAGCGGCTGACCGCCCATGGCCACTACATCGCGCATTGCTCCTCCGGCCCCGGTAGCGGCGCTGTCATAGGGCCGCGGAACGCAGGGTGAACAATGGCTCTCCATCTTTGCCACCATTAAACCGCTGTCGCCCGGCATCTTGAAAACAGCAGCATCATCGTTGGCTTCGGGTCCAATCAAAAGGCTCCCGGGCGATATTTCCCCTACGGCGTCATTAAGCTTTTTAAAAACACCAAAATCGATCGCCTTGTCAATATTGTGGTGTAGGTGAACAAAAAGACCGTGCATCAAAGCCCTCTCTACAGTATTCATAATTCCGCCCCCTCTCCATCTTAAAGAATCTCTATTTATTATATACGACTGACAGAGGCTATCTCCTTGTGGCCCTGATGAAACAATTAAAAATAAACGCCTGCCCACTACGGCAGACATGCCATCGGATAATCCGTCAACAGTCCATCCGCTATACTTTGGTATAGTGGGATAATTATGTTAGACTAATGGTATAGATTATCTTGATAAATAAAAAGGATGGGGGTCTATTGTGCCAAAAGAAATTATCTTTGAGAGGAATATCGAACGCATTGAAATGCCTGAAAACCTGGCAGTAGGATTAATGGTGGCCAAACAGCACGAGAAATGCAGTACAGTCGGCTGTGACTTCGATTACTTCGGCTTTGCTTTCGGACAA
>SKOR01000046.1 GCA_007119965.1 Syntrophomonadaceae bacterium | reverse complement strand
CCCGCCGAAACCGCCCAGGCCGTGCAGGACCCCTGTCCTGAAGGTCGAACGGGCCAAACCCTTGATCCGCTCAACCGCCGCTTCGCCGGCTGCGATATCGACACCAGCCTTGCGGTAATTCATTTCATCGCTCATTAGCTCCCTGCCCCCTTGTAAGGTAAATATTTTAACCGGGTCTTCCGGCGGGCCCGGGGCCCGCTGCCGTTTAGAGATTACAGGGTATTAAAAAAAGCCCGGCGCCAGGCCGGGCTGATCAGCTTTAGAAGAAAAGCGGCGCAAAAACAAGGGCCACAATGCTCATCAGCTTTATTAAAATGTTCAGCGATGGGCCGGCCGTATCCTTGAAAGGATCGCCGACCGTATCGCCGACCACGGCCGCCTTGTGCGGTTCGCTGCCTTTACCGCCGTGATGCCCCGCCTCAATGTATTTCTTGGCGTTGTCCCAGGCGCCGCCGGCATTGGCCATGTTAATGGCCTGCAGGACTCCGGTAACCAGGGCTCCGGCCAGCAAGCCCCCTAAAGCTTCTTTGCCTAAAAACGGAATCAGGCCCACGGCCAGCGGCACAATAACTGCCATCAGGCCGGGAACAATCATTTCCTTCAGGGCTGCCTTAGTGCTGATGTCAACGCACTTGGCATACTCGGGCTTCGCTTTGCCTTCCATCAGGCCCGGAATCTCCTTAAACTGACGACGGATTTCCTCGATTAAAGAGAAAGCGGCATTGCCGACAGCTTCCATCGTTCTTGAAGTAAAGAAGTAAGTCAGCATACCGCCGATCAGCAGCCCGGCAATTACCCGGGGGCTGGTGATATCAATGACGTTCAGCTCCGCCACCTGGGCGTAAGCGGTAAAGAGGGCCAGCGCGGTCAGCGCAGCCGAACCGATCGCAAAACCTTTGCCGATCGCCGCTGTTGTATTGCCCAGCGAGTCGAGCTGATCAGTAATTTCACGCACTTCCGGTTCAAGCTCCGCCATCTCGGCGATGCCTCCGGCATTATCGGCAACGGGGCCGTAAGCATCTACCGCCACAGTCATCCCGACGGTCGAGAGCATCCCGACAGCTGAAATGGCAATCCCGTAAATACCGGCAAACTGGTAAGAAATCAGGATGGCTGCAATAATGGCCAGGATCGGGAAAACGGTACTTTTCATCCCCACGGCCAGCCCGCTGATAATATTGGTGGCCGGGCCGGTAAGTGACGCCCGGGCGATATCCTGGACTGGTTTAAAGTGGTCAGAAGTATAATATTCGGTAACCCGGCCGATAACAACCCCGGCCAGCAAACCGGCTATGACAGCAAAGAACGGGCCGTAATCGGGGAAAACGCCCTGGCCGATAAAAGAGCGGACCAGGAAGAATGACCCAATCAGGACCACTATGGCGCTGACCCAAATGCCCCGCTCGAGAACTGCCCCGAGGCGGACGCCGTCTTTCGCTTTCACGAAGAAAAAGGCGAAAACAGAAGCAAGGATACCGATTGAAGCAACCAGCATCGGCAGCAGGGTGCCGCCCAGGCCGTATAAGACCACGCCCAAAGTCATCGCAGCGATCATCGAACCGACATATGACTCAAAGAGGTCGGCTCCCATACCGGCCACATCGCCGACGTTATCGCCAACGTTATCGGCAATAACCCCGGCATTGCGGGGATCGTCTTCGGGAATTCCGGCCTCAACCTTGCCAACCAGGTCGGCGCCGACATCTGCCGCCTTGGTGTAGATCCCCCCGCCCACACGGGCAAACAGGGCAATCGAGCTGGCCCCCAGGGCATAGCCGTTAATTACCGACGGGTCGCCGATCAACAGGTAGAGTATGCCGAGGCCAAAAAGACCGAGGCCGGCCACCATCATACCCATAACCGTGCCGCTGGAAAATGCGGTGGTCAGCGCCGGGTTAATCCCCGAGCGGGCCGCATGCGCGGTGCGCACGTTAGCGATAGTCGCCACAGACATCCCGATATAGCCGGCCGTCCCCGAAAGAACAGCGCCGACTACAAAGCTGACCGCGGTTAGCGGGTTAATGGCCAGGGCCAGGATAACGGTCAGGACTACGACAAAGATCGCCAGGTAGGTATACTCGCGCTTCATAAAGGTCATCGCCCCTTCATGAATCGCGTCGGCTATCTCCCTCATCAGTTCATTTCCTGCTTCAGCCTTGCTCAGTTTAAACCATAAGATTAGGGCAAAAACCAGGGCAACCAGAGCAGAGGCCGGTGCAACGTAGACAAGCAAATTCATTTCATACTACCTCCTAAGTTTCATTTCATTATGCTTTACCTGATATTATTGGTCAGAATCCGGTATCCGCTCAGCCAGCCTGCAGGTTGCAGGCTGCTGTACGCAGCTACAAGATATATTATCCGATTTTAACCCGGACTCCTGCTTATTCTGGCTCTACAGGGTAATCGCCGCTGAAACAGGCCTGGCAGAGTACTCCCTTCGGCAGATCCAGGGAAGCGACAACTTCGTCCATGCTTAGAAAACCAATCGAATCGGCACCTGTCAATTTGGCAATTTCTTCGGCGCTGCGGTTATAGGCGATCAGGTCCTGCCTGTCGGGAGTATCGATTCCGTAATAACAGGAGCCGACTACGGGGGGCGAACTGATCCGCAGGTGAACTTCAGTAGCCCCCGCCCGCCGCATGATCCTGACCAGTTTTAAACTGGTTGTCCCCCGCACGATCGAATCGTCAACCAGGACTACCTTCTTACCTTCCACGATCTTCCTGACAGCATTAAGCTTTATATCGACCCCTTCTTCCCGCATTTTCTGCGTCGGCCTGATGAAGGTGCGCCCGATGTAACGGTTCTTAACCAGCGACATCTCGTAAGGCAGCCCCGCTTCTTCGGCGAACCCTGAGGCGGCGGCAATACTGGAATCGGGCACCCCGGAGACTATATCGGCTTCCACAGGGTATTCGCGGGCCAGGCGCCTGCCCAACTCCCTGCGCACCAGGTGCACATTCCTGCCCTGCAGGTTGCTGTCGGGGCGGGCAAAGTAGATAAACTCAAAAACGCACAGGTTCGCGCTGGGATTTTCGATCACCTGCCGGCTGTGCATACCTTCTTCATCAAGAACGACCATCTCGCCGGGCTCCAGGTCCCTGATAAAGGCAGCCCCGATCGTGTCAAAGGCGCAGGTTTCAGAAGCCAGGTAGTAACCGCCGCATTCCAGTGATGCCAGCGACAGCGGCCGGAAACCGTTACCGTCGCGCAGACCGATTACCTTGCGCCCGTCAGTGATTACAAAGGCAAAAGCGCCTTTCAGGCGCGGCACGACTTCAGCCAGCGCCTCTTCGAGGCTCTCGCTGCCCTGCCTGGCTACCAGGTGGGCCAGCAGTTCGCTGTCGGTATCGGTCTGGAATATCGCCCCCTGGCACTCCAGTTCTTCCCGCAGTTCCAGGGCATTAAGCAGGTGGCCGTTGTGGGCAACAGCCAGTTCACCGTGACGGTAGCGCAGTTTTAGGGGCTGGGTATTTTCAGGATCGCGCCCATCCAGGCCGTACGAGTAGCGCACATGGCCGACAGCCATCTTGCAGACAATCCCTTTCAAGTCTGCGCTGTCAGGAAATACTTCCGATACCAGGCCCATACCTCTCTTAATCCAGAGCTTGCGGCCTTCTCCGGGGCCAGCCGTTATCCCGGCGCTCTCCTGCCCGCGGTGTTGGAGGGCATAAAGGGCAAAACAGGTCAGAAAGGCCAGCGGCTGATCTTCTGCAAATCCTCCGCAGACGCCGCAGGCTTCACGCAGCTTCCCGGGAGAAGCTACTCCATAATGCATGAGAAAACCTCCTCGTAAGCCTTTTTCATGGCCGACAACTTCAACTTTAGTATTATATCACCGCCGTGACAGATGATCAAAGCATCGCCTGTAACGGCGCCGATTTCACAGATCTTTACCCCCGCTTCACCGGCCGCTTCAACCACCGCGGCCTGGTTTTCCGGGCCGACAGACATGAGGATCCGCGACGGGCCTTCACCGAACATTGCGGGCAGCGGGCTATCGGCCTGCGCCAGGTTTACCTCGGCGCCCAGGCCCCCGCCCAGGCAGCACTCCGCCAGGGCGACAGCGAGGCCGCCGTCTGAGAGATCGTGCGCTGAAGCAATCAAACCCCGGCCGATCAGGGAACGCAGCAGCGCCTGCACCCTGTGTTCCATCACCAGGTCAAGCTCGGCGAGGCTGCCGGCCACCTTGCCGCAGCAGCTTTTCAGGTACTGGCTGCCGCCGAGTGAAGTTTCCCGCGGGCCGAGCAGCAGGAGCAAATCTTTTTCCCTGCGCAGGGCCAGTCCGCATTGCTGCTGCGGGCTCTCAATGAGCCCGACTGCCCCGACCACCGGCGTGGGATAAATAGCTTCGCCTTCCACCTCGTTGTAGAAGCTGACATTGCCGCCGACCACGGGCACATCCAACGCCCGGCAGGCTGCAGCCATCCCTTCCACCGCCTGCCTGAACTGCCAGTATATTTCCGGGTTCTCAGGGCTGCCGAAATTAAGGCAATCGGTCACGCCGATCGGCTCGGCGCCCGTGCAGCTAAGGTTGCGTGTTGCCTCGGCCACCGCCATCATTCCGCCCCTGTACGGGTCGAGATAAGTGTGGCGCCCGTTGCCGTCCACGGTAAGGGCCAGGGCCTGCCCGGTTTCACGCAGCCGGATTACGGCGGCATCGCCCCCGGGGCCCTGCACCGTGCAGGTGCGCACCATGTAATCGTAACGCCGCCAGACCCATTCCTTCGAGGCTATATCCGGCGCAGAAAGCAGATCTAAAAGGGTTTTATTATAATCTTCGGGAGGGGGCAGGGTCAGCGGGTCAAACCCGGCCAGGCGGCTGAAATATTCAGGCTCCCTGCTTTCCGGGTTATAAACCGGCGCTCCCCCGGCCACGCTGGCTGCAGGCAGATCGACCACCACTGCACCGTGGTGACGGGCAACAACCCTGCCGTCCCCGGTAACTTTGCCCAACACCGCTAACTGCAGTTCCCAGCGCCGGAATACTTCCTCCACCGCTGCCAGTTTTTCGGGTTCGATTATCAGGAGCATTCTTTCCTGCGATTCGGAAGTCAGGATCTCATAAGGGTGCATCCCTTCCTCCCGCAGGGGGACAAGGTCAAGATCAATTTCAATACCCGTTCCGGCCCGCGAGGCAGTTTCGGTCAACGCGCAGGTCAGGCCGGCCCCGCCGAAATCCTGGACCCCGCAGACCAGTTTCTTTTCGATCGCCTCCAGGGTGGCATCCATCAGGAGTTTGCCCAAGAAGGGATCGCCAACCTGAACCGCCGGCCGCCTCTCTTCGGATTTTTCTGAAAGCTCCTCCGAGGCGAAAGTTACCCCGTGAATACCGTCCCGGCCGGTACGGGCGCCAACCAGGACAACCAGGTTGCCTTCACCGGTGGCTTTACCGAGCACCAGGCGTTCCGTGGGCATCACGCCCACGCACATGGCATTGACCAGCGGGTTGCCGCCGTAACAGGGTTCAAAGTAGATTTCCCCGCCCACGGTGGGGATTCCGACACAGTTGCCGTATCCGCCGATCCCGGCGACCACCCCATCAAAGAGGTAGCGGTTGCGGGCAGAATCCGGATTTCCGAAACGCAGCGAGTTTAAAAATGCAACAGGCTGCGCCCCCATCGTAAATATATCGCGTAAAATACCGCCCACCCCGGTTGCCGCTCCCTGGTACGGTTCGACAGCCGAGGGGTGATTGTGGCTTTCAATTTTAAAAACAGCGGACCAGCCGCCGCCGATATCAACCACCCCGGCATTTTCACCGGGGCCCTGGATCACGCGCTTTCCCGTGGTCGGGAAAAGCTTCAGCGATGACAGCGAATGTTTATAGCAGCAGTGTTCAGACCACATAACGCTGTACATGTTCAGCTCTGCCTCGTTCGGTTCGCGGCCCACCTGTTCAACAATCATATCGTATTCCCGGTCGGTCAGGCCAAGCTTCCGCCATACCTGCTGTTCGGCCATTTAAACCACCTCCCGGTTTAAGAAGTAACTGATAATCGATTTAAAGATGATCAAACCGTGCTTTGAGCCCAGAATTTTTTCGCCTGCCCGCTCAGGGTGCGGCATCATCCCTACCACGTTGCCTTCCCTGTTGCAGACCCCGGCAATGTTTTCAACTGAGCCGTTCGGGTTGGCTCCTTCAGTTACGTTGCCATCCCGGTCGGTGTAACGAAAAACGACCTGGTTGTTTGCCTTCATTTCCCGCAGCAGCTCCGGCGGGGCGTAGTAGTTGCCGTCACCGTGGGCCACGGGAATCTCCAGAACCTTACCCAGGGAAGCAGAGCGGGTAAAAGGCAGGCTGTTATTTTCAACGCGCACGTAAACCTGTTCACAGCGGAACTGGAGATGGTCGTTGCGGTACAGCGCCCCGGGCAGCAGCCCGGCCTCGGTTAAAACCTGGAACCCATTGCAAATTCCGAGGACCGCCCCGCCGCGATCGGCAAAATCAGCTACGGCCGACATCACCGGGCTGAACCTGGCAATTGCCCCTGAACGAAGGTAATCGCCGTAAGTAAAGCCGCCGGGCAGAATAATCGCGTCACACTGTTTGATACTTTCTTCGTAATAGTAGATATATTCAACCGGCTGTCTGAGGATGTCGCGCACCAGGAAGTATGAATCGAGGTCGCAGTTCGAGCCGGGAAACACAATTACCCCGAATTTCATACCGCATCCTCCTGTAAAGTGTAACTAAAATCTTCAATAACCGGGTTACTGAGCAGGCGGCGGGACATTTCTTCTACCCGGGCGGCAGCTTCTTCCCGACCGGGCGCTTCCAGGGTCAGTTCAATATACTTGCCCACCCTGACCGAGCGGACCTGGTCGTAACCCAGCGCTTTCAATGAATTCTCTACCGCCACTCCCTGCGGATCGAGAACTGCTTTTTTCAAGGTAATCTCAACCTTAGCTTTCCACTGCAGGACTGTCGCCTCCCTCCAGGCGGCGCAGCACTTCACGGTAAGCTTCGATAACACCGCCCATGTCACGCCTGAACCGGTCTTTATCAAGCTTTTCATTGCTGCTGCTGTCCCAGAAACGGCAGGTGTCGGGTGAAATCTCGTCCCCGAGCAGTATTTTACCGTTATGGCGCCCGAATTCCAATTTAAAATCAACCAGGGTGATTCCTTTTTCTTTCAGGAAGGGGACCAGAATATCGTTGACCCTGAGGGCTGTCTTTTCAATCTCAGCCATTTCTTCCGGGACAGCAAGCTCCAGCGCATAAATATGGTAATGATTAATCATCGGATCGTGCAGCTCATCATCTTTCAGGGAAAATTCGAGCACGGTCTTCTTCATCACTGTCCCTTCGGGAATACCGAGCCGCTTCGACAGGCTGCCGGCGGCAATGTTCCGGACGATTACCTCTACAGGAATAATGGTCAGGGCCTTAACCAGCATTTCGCTTTCGCTGACCGTTTTTTCAAAGTGGGTTTCCACTCCGTTTTTTTCGAGAAGCTCAAAAAAGATAGCCGACAGGCGGTTATTTAAAATACCCTTGTCGGCCAGTTTATCCTTTTTGACCCCGTCGAAAGCCGTGGCGTCATCTTTAAATTCGACCAGGACCAGTGAAGGATCATCAGTGTGAAATATTTTTTTCGCTTTACCTTCATATAAAAATTTACCTTTTTGCATCCGGCGTCTCCTCTTTCCGGGAATAAATTATTTGGTTTCCCTGTATTTCAGATTTTTTCAGCCTGCCCCGGATCCGGGCTGGCGGATATGTAACCGGTTCTCCAGATCCCCGGTTTACAGGCCCAGGCGGCGGTAAATATAATCGACCCGCTCCAGGTAGTAAGCGGGATCGAAACAATCTGCAAGCTTATCTTCAGCCAGGCGCTCCCTTACCTCAGGCTCCTCCGCCAGGATCTCCTTAAACAGGCGGCCGCTTTCCCACGATTCCATGGCGCAGTGCTGGACCAGGTCGTAAGCTTTCTCTCGCGACAGCCCTGCTTCAACAAGCTCCAGGAGAACGCGCTGCGAGTAAATCAGGCCGCCAGTTAACTCCAGGTTCCGGGCGTGATGCTGCGGGTAAACCTTGATCTCCCTGATTACCCGGACCATCTCCTGCAGGATGTGGTCGCAGACGATTGTACTGTCAGGCAGGATCACCCGCTCGACCGAGGAATGCGATATATCCCGCTCGTGCCAGAGAGCCACGTTTTCAAGGGCTGTCCCGGCATAGCCGCGCAGCAGGCGGGCCAGGCCGCAGACCTTTTCGCAGGTCACAGGGTTGCGCTTATGGGGCATGGCCGAAGAACCCTTCTGGCCGCTGTAAAACGGTTCTTCCAGCTCCCTCGTTTCGGTGCGCTGCAGGTTGCGGACTTCCAGGGCCATTTTCTCCAGGGTGGCGCCGATCAGGGCCAGCACACCGGTAAATTCGGCATGGCGGTCGCGCTGCAGTACCTGGGTCGAGACGGGGGCGGGCTCGAGGCCGAGTTTTTTGCAGACATACTCCTCAATAAAGGGATCGATATGGGCAAAATTGCCGACCGCTCCCGAAAGTTTACCGACCCGCACCACGGCAGCTGCCCTCTCCAGCCGCTCGCGATCGCGCCGCACCTCGCCCAGCCAGAGTGCAAATTTCAGGCCCAGGCTGGTCGCCTCGGCATGCACCCCGTGGGTCCTGCCGACTGTGGGAGTTTCTTTATACTTAAGAGCCTGGTCAGTTAATACTTTTTCCAGTTCCACGAGGCCTTCATGAATCAGGGCTGCCGCCTCTCCGAGCAGGACAGAGAGCGCAGTGTCAACAATATCGTAGGAAGTCAGCCCATAGTGGAAATAGCGGCTTTCCCCGCCGAGCGACTCTGCTACAGCGCGGGTAAACGCAACCACATCGTGCCTGGTTTCCAGCTCCAGCTCTTCTATCCGCTGCACTTCAAAAGCAGCGTTTTCGGCAATCAGTCTGGCTGCTTCCCGGGGGATAACCCCCTTTTCCGCCCAGGCCTCGGCAGCGAGGATTTCCACCTCCAGGAATTTTTGGTAGCGGTTCTCCAGGCTCCAAATCCTGCCCATTGCCGGTCGGGTATAGCGTTCAATCAATGCTGATCACCTGTTTCGCTCCGCCGGCACTGCGCCTCCTTTTCCCGCAGGGCACAATCTTTTTCTTCAACCTTCTTGGCCAGGTCCTGGCGGTAATTGTTCAACTGGCGGCGCAGCTGCTGATCTTCAATGGCCAGCATCTGCACAGCCAGCAAACCTGCATTGTAGGCTCCGTTTACCGAAACCGTGGCAACCGGTACACCCTGCGGCATCTGCACGATAGAATAGAGTGAATCTACCCCGTGCAGCGGTTCAATAGCGATAGGTATCCCGATTACCGGCAGCAGGGTCATCGAAGCTATAACACCGGGCAGGTGAGCAGCCCCGCCCGCTGCGGCAATAATCACTTTCAGGCCCGCCTCTTCGGCTCCGCGGGCATAGCGGGCCGTTTTTTCGGGGTGGCGGTGAGCGCTGGAGATAACCATCTCCCAGCACACACCGAACAGGTCTAAAGCTTCGGTGCACTTACGCACTATCGGCAGGTCTGAATCACTGCCCATTACAATTCCAACTCGCACTTTGGACATTCAATCAACTCCAGTCTTGTCAGTTTTCAGCAGCCGGGCCGTTAATGGTGATCGCTGCTTCAGGGCACGCCCGGGCTTATTTCCGCCCCTGCCCCGCCCTTCCCCCGGGGGGAAGGGCTCCTGGAATAAGGGCCGGCATGCTTCCTGCCCGGCCTGCGAAACGGGTTTGAAAGGCCGGGATCTTCAGCGCTTTCAATAAGCCTGGCGGGGCCGGCTTAATAATCCCATTTAAGGCTGCCGGTGCTGCTGAGCTATTTACTGTTTCGCCTGCCGTGCTATCGTCCCGGGTAAGCAGCCCGGTGATCCGGCCGGCTGACCTGGCAAATCCCTGCAGGCAGCGCCTGCAGGTTGAACCCGTGCTTATTTTTCTTAAAACAAACCGAAGAAGTGAATCAGGGAAATTGCGGCCAGGATATAGAGCAGCCAGTGAACTTCACTGAACTTGCCGGAAACTACCTTAACCAGCGGGAAAGCGATAAAACCGAAGGCAATACCATCGGCAATACTGTATGCCAGCGGCATAAAGATAATCGTTAAAAATGCTGGGAATGCTTCGGTGAAATCATCAAAGTCAATTTTCATCACTGCCCCCACCATCAGCACACCGACAACAATCAAAGCCGGGGCGGTAGCTTCGGCAGGAACCAACCCGGCCAGGGGGGCCAGGAAAAGGGTTAAGAAAAACAGTATCCCCGTTATTACTGATGTGAAACCGGTTCTTCCGCCTTCGGAAATACCGGCTGTTGATTCAATATAGGTGGTTACTGTACTTGTCCCGATCAGGGCGCCGCCCATGGTCCCTACGGCATCGGCAAGCATCGCCTTGTTTACTTTCGGCAGGCGGCCGTCTTTATCGAGAAAACCGGCGCGGGCTCCGGTTCCGAGCAGCGTGCCCATGGTGTCAAAAACATCAACAAACACGAATGAAAAGATCACAAAGAAAGGAATAGCCAGGATCGCCCTGAAATCTAGCTGGAACAGGATCGGCGAAAGACTGGCCGGGGGCCCGAAAATATCGCCAAACCCGGTTGGAGCCGGCTGGAAGCCCATAAAGAAACTGACTATTGTGGTCAGGATTATCCCGATTAAAATCGCGCCTTTAACCTTGCGGGCCATCAGCACCGCGATGAAAACCAGTCCGATTAAAGCAAGCAGCGGGCCGGGTTCGGTCAGGTCGCCCAGGGTTACCTGGGTAGCCTCATAGCCGACGATGATCCCGGCATTCTGCAGGCCGATGAAAGCAATAAACAGGCCGATACCGGCTGCTACCGCGCTCTTCAGGCTGGTTGGCACTGCGGCGTCAATGTGGCTGATCGCCCCGGTAACCGACAGGATGAAAAAGACAACCCCTGAAACAAAGACGGCAGCCAGGGCTGCCTGCCAGCCAAACTGGGCTGCTACGACAAAGGCGAAAAAGGCGTTCAGGCCCATTCCGCTGGCCAGGGCAAAGGGGTAGTTGGTCAACAGCCCCATCAGAATGGTGGTGAAACCGGCGGCTAGAATAGTAGCGGTCATAACCGCCCCGAAGTCCATCCCGGTCTGGCTCAGGATAAACGGGTTAACAAAAATAATATAGGCCATGGTCATAAAAGTTGTTGCCCCTGCGGTCGATTCCGTCTTCAGGTTTGTATTGTTTTCCTTAAACTTAAAAAACTTCTCCATGCTCTTCCTCCTTGAGTTTAGTTGATCATTTTACTGCAGCCATTCTCACAAAGCATCCTCTCGAACCTGATTAGCAGTAGTTAACCGCTCACCTCCCGGAATAAAATAAGCCCACAACAGATAGGTATCGAGCGAAACCTACCCGCCTGGGCTTTTATCCCTCCGGTGTGACACCCATGGAAACCGTTTTCACCCTTATGGATGCCTGTGCCACTCGGACCAGCCCGGAGCATACAGCATAAGTCCGGCGGAACCCTAGGCACACTTTCCCTCGTTAAAATGATATTTTTAACGAATAAGTGTATGTAATTTTCTCCCTGAAACAAAAGCGGCGCTGTATTCTTTTTCTACAGTAAGCATATCATAAAAATCATAAGCCGACCGCTTCCGCTTTTTACTTTTCGCCGCGCAATGAAAATAATCCTTCAAACAGATCAAAATAATCTGCAAACCTCCAAACAGGATTTGCCTGCCCGGGGTCGAACTGTATTGACAGAACAGGTTAAACAATTGTGCCTGCGCAGCTAACCTGCAGGCCTGTGACAGCGGTAATGATCTGGCATAAAGCCGGGCAGGCAACCTGTCCCGCCTTGCAAAGTAAGAGCCGGACCGTCAATCAATCATATATTGGAGGGGTTAATCTGATGAAAGATGAAATGAAAACTATTGCCGGCATGATGGCTGTTGCTGCAAGAACAGCCCCCAAAGCAAAAGGCGAAGATTTTATCGGAATTGAAGTTATCACCGGGGATAAAATAGCCTCGTTAGCCGCAGAGATGTATAAATACGGCGAAGAAAGCGGCCGCCCTAATTTTGATCGCGATGGAAAAAACGTAAGCGACTCCGATGCCGTCCTGCTGCTTTCGCTCCGGGGATCCGCCTCACTCGGCCTTGACTGCGGCGCCTGCGGTTATAATACCTGCGCAGAAATGGACGCTAACCTGAAAGACGGCCCCGAATTCAAAGGCCCCCTCTGCTCATGGCGCATGATCGACCTGGGGATTGCCCTGGGTTCAGCCGTCAAGACTGCCTCGCTCTTCAATGCAGACAACCGCATCATGTACCGTATCGGCGTAGCCGCCCTTCGCGCAGGCCTGATCGAGGGTGAAGTGGCTGTCGGAGTGCCTGTTTCCGCCACCGGAAAAAGTATCTACTTCGACCGCTAAAATTTAGTTTCAAACAAAGAGCCTGTTTATTTTCAAACTAAATTATTTGTTTCTGCTCACCTTCCCGGGCCCCGGGGGATTAGGATTTTCCGAAAGATGCCGAACACCGGCAGGTCAGCTGAGCAGATCCTTTTTTTCTAAACAAGCGGTTCTTATCCCGGTTAAAAAAACCGCTTGACAGGCTGTAAAAGCTGTGCTATTGTCTTTTATCAAAGAGCATAATTAACCGATGACAGGAACTAGTAACCTGGATTGGGTCGTCCCAGAGAACCGGATTGAGGAAGCAAAAAGCTCCCAAAGCTGAAATTCCGGTGTCGGCGCGCCAGGCGAATGGGTCCCGGAGGTACCGGCTGAAAGTGGCAATTACGCACGAGTAGACCCGGTCGGAACTTTCACCGTTAAAAGAAAGCAGGTCTGGAGGGCCGCAGAGTGGCTCTACCGTATCTGATAAAGTGACCTGTATTTACTTACAGGTAACCAGGGTGGTACCGCGATCAAACTCTCGTCCCCGGACGTGAGTTTTTTTATGTTTAAATTTAAAAGGAGGTTTTTAAAATGAGAGAACGCAAGATTATATTATCCGAGAAGGACATGCCGAAAAAATGGTACAACATCCAGGCTGATATGCCCAACCCGATGCAGCCGCCGCTGCACCCGGGCACCAAAAAACCGGCAGGGCCGGAAGATTTAAGCCCCATCTTCCCCATGGCCCTGATCGAGCAGGAAATGTCAAAGGAACGCTGGATCGACATTCCTGAAGAGGTCTTAGATATATACAGCCTCTGGAGGCCCAGCCCCCTTCATCGCGCTTACAACCTGGAAAAAGCGCTCGGCACCCCGGCCAAAATCTACTACAAGCAGGAAGGGGTCAGTCCCGCCGGCAGCCACAAGCCGAATACGGCTGTAGCCCAGGCCTACTATAACAAGCAGGAAGGCATCAAGCGCCTGTCCACCGAAACAGGAGCCGGACAGTGGGGCTGTTCACTGGCCCTGGCCTGCAACTATTTCGACATGGACTGTACCGTCTACATGGTTAAGGTCAGCTATAAGCAAAAACCGTACCGCCGCTCACTAATGGAAGTGTGGGGTGCGAATGTCCACGCCAGCCCAACGGACACTACTAAATCAGGGCGCGACGTTCTGGAGAAAACTCCCGACTCCCTCGGCTCTCTCGGCATCGCGATCAGCGAGGCTGTGGAAGATGCTGCCGGCAAAAAGGATACCAACTATTCCCTGGGCAGCGTTCTTAACCACGTCATGCTCCACCAGTCAATAATCGGCCTTGAATGCAAAGAGCAGCTCAAAATGGTCGACCAGTACCCCGACTATGTAATCGGCTGCTGTGGAGGCGGCAGCAACTTTGCCGGAATCAGCTTCCCCTTTATTCATGACAAAATTCGTGATGACAAACAGGTTCGCTGCATCGGTATCGAACCGCTGGCCTGCCCCTCCCTGACCAAGGGATCTTTTACCTACGACATTGGCGACGCAGCCGGGTTTACCCCGCTGATGATGATGTATACCCTGGGGCATGATTTTATGCCTCCCGGCATCCACGCCGGCGGCCTTCGCTATCACGGCCAGTCGCCGCTGGTCAGCCAACTTCACCATGACGGCCTGATCGAAGCGCGTGCTGTCGGCCAGGAAGGCGTATTTGAAGCTGCCCTCACCTTTGCCCGTACTGAAGGCATCCTCCCTGCGCCCGAAACCGCCCACGCTATCAAAGGCGCAATCGATGTAGCCCTGGAATGCAAGGAAGCAGGCGAAGAAAAAACTATCCTCTTTAACCTGAGCGGCCACGGCCACTTCGATCTTACCGCCTACGATGACTACCTGGCCGGTAAAATCAAGGATGTCGAATACCCGCAGGAACTGATCGACGAGTCGATCGCCTCGCTTGAAAAAATAAGTTAACAAAAAGAAGCCTGTCTTCTTTTTGTTAACTTATTAGAAAACCCCCTGCAGTTACTGCAGGGGGTTTTTATATGTTTATCGGCGCTGGGCCGGGGTTTTGCCAACCTTACATCATTGGCATTCCGCCGCCCATGCCGCCGCCCATACCGCCCATGCCGCCGCCGCCATTATCATCTTCGATATCGGTGACTACAGCTTCGGTGGTCAGGAACAGAGCAGAAATGCTTGCTGAGTTCTGGATAGCAGAGCGGGCTACCTTGGCAGGGTCAACGATACCGGCATCGATCATGTTTTCAAAAACGCCGGTTATCGCGTTAAAGCCAACGCCCTCTTCCATTGATTTCAGTTTCTCGACAACTACGGAGCCTTCTGCGCCTGCGTTATCGGCAATAACCCGGACAGGGTCTTCCAGGGCACGCTTGACAATAGCTGCGCCGGTTGCTTCGTCTCCGGTCAGTTCTTTTTCAAGCTGATCAAAACCCTTGGCTACGTTCAGGTAGGCGATTCCGCCGCCGGGAACGATACCTTCTTCTACAGCAGCGCGGGTCGCCGAAAGGGCGTCCTCGATGCGCAGCTTTTTCTCTTTCATTTCAGTTTCGGTTGCTGCTCCGACTTCGATTACGGCAACACCGCCGGCAAGCTTAGCCAGGCGCTCCTGCAGTTTTTCACGGTCGAAATCTGAGGTGGTATCTTCAATTTGCGCCCGAAGCTGGGAAATCCGCTTCTTAATTACTTCTGTTTCGCCATGACCGTCTACAATGACGGTTTCTTCTTTACTGATCCGAACCTGGCGGGCACGGCCGAGCATTTCGATATTAACATTTTTCATATCAATACCGAGGTCTTCCGATACAACTTCTCCGCCGGTCAGGATAGCGACATCTTCGAGCATCGCTTTGCGGCGATCGCCGAAGCCGGGAGCTTTAACTGCAACGCAGGTAAATGTACCGCGCAGCTTATTGACTACCAGGGTAGCCAGCGCTTCGCCTTCAACATCTTCAGCGATGAGCATCAGTGACTTGCCTTGCTGGACAATTTTTTCCAGCAGGGGAAGCAGGTCGTGAATGTTGCTTACCTTGCGGTCAGTCAGAAGGATGAAAGGCTCATCGAGCACAGCTTCCATCTTGTCGGTGTCGGTTACCATGTAAGGAGAAATGTAGCCGCGGTCAAACTGCATCCCTTCGACTACCTTTAAGTCAGTAGTAAAGCCTTTTGATTCTTCAACTGTGATAACGCCGTCTTTGCCAACTTTTTCCATCGCTTCGGCAATTAATTCACCGATTGCTTCATCGGCGGCAGAAATAGCTGCAACCTGCGAAATATCTTCCTTGGTTTCGACAGGCTGGCTCATGGTTTCCAGTTCCTTAAGCGCGACTTCAACAGCTTTATGGATTCCGCGCTTCATAATCATCGGGTTAGCACCGGCAGCAACGTTCTTCAGGCCGTCGCGAATAATCGCCTGGGCCAGCAGGGTTGCGGTGGTGGTGCCGTCTCCGGCAATATCGTTGGTCTTGGTGGCTACCTCTTTTACTAACTGGGCGCCCATGTTTTCAAAAGGATCTTCTAAGTCAATCTGGCGGGCGATGGTAACACCATCATTGGTAATCTGGGGGGAACCAAACTTCTTGTCTAAAACAACATTGCGGCCTTTAGGGCCGAGGGTTACGGTTACAGCGCTCGCCAGTTGGTTTACTCCGCTTTCCAGAGCGCGGCGGGCTTCTTCATTAAATAATATCTGTTTTGCCATATTAAATAACCTCCTTCTTACTATTCGTACTTGTCAACTTAAATTTCTAACCTGCCAGAAAGATTTGATTTACATAAGGGCTAAAATATCGTCCTGCCGTAAAATCAAGTATTCGTCGCCATCTACTTTCACTTCGGTTCCGGCATAGCGGGAAAAAATAACTTTGTCTCCTACCTTAACTTCCATGTCCAGCTTTGTGCCGTTATCAAGGACCTTTCCTGTTCCAACAGCCTTAACTTCACCTTCCTGCGGCTTTTCCTGGGCCTTGTCGGGTAAAACAATCCCGCTGGCCGTCTTCTCTTCTGCCTCCAAAACCTTGACAACAACCCTGTCTGCTAATGGTTTGAGGTTCATGCAACCTGCCTCCTTTTGTGATGATAGTATTAATTATTTTCTTTTAGCAGCACTCTCTGCGAGTGAGTGCTAATGATACCATAAACAATGATACTGCATAGCCCCATAGCGGGCAAACAGAGTGACAGACCGTTTACAGCCTGTCACTCTGTTTGCAGGGCTTCTAGTGAGTTATTGTTCTTATATCTTTTATTTTCTCTTTTTAACGCTCATTTACACAATACTTTGCTCATAGCTGCTTAGAAGCAGCCCAACTGGCAGCCAACTATCTTGATTCCTGTCTCGTTGCAGGCCTTTCCAACTTCGGGAACGGTGCAGTTTAGATCCGCAGCGATTCTGAAAGCCTGCTTACAGGGCAGTTTAAGCCCATCTGCTTCAAAGAGAATCCGCTCTTTAAGCTCGTTGGTTTTTTCCTGGGTCATGATTACGCCTCCTCTGTTAATGTAAGTAGATAATTTCCCCGCTAATTCCTGTCCCGTCGATGTGCAGGCGGCCGTATGAAGGCCGCGGTGAACGGCGCGGGTCGATCAGAGAGCCGGGGTTAAAGTAAAGAATGCCGTTATGCTCTTTATTAACCGGCTCATGCAGGTGGCCGAAAACAATCGCCTGCGGCTCTTCGGGCAGAAATAATTCTTTTACCTGGTTGAAATTTATTTTCCGTTCCCCAAGGTCGCCGTGCAGCATACCGATCCTTGCCTCGCCAACCCTGATCAGCTTTAAGCGCCCCAGGCGGTTTTGCATTTGTACCGGGTCCATGTTTCCGGCTACCGCTTCCACCGGGGCCAGGGCCTTTAATTGATCAATAACCTTTTCATCAACCAGGTCCCCGGCGTGAAGGATTAACTGGACCCCTTCAAAAAGCTTAAATATTTCAGGCGGAAGGGACCGCCCCCTGGTCGGGATATGCGTATCCGCAATTACCCCGATTTCTTTAACTTCGCTTCCGTATTGGACCGTTTTAAATTGAATCATGGTTATATCACCACCCTGATCATTATCATAACACTTTTTTAACAACAATAAAGGGTCTGCTTCAGATAAAGTATTGACAAGTTGAAGCACTGCGAATAATAATGTTTTAAGGTAAGAGTGCTTAAAGTATGGGCAAAATGTTTATAAAGTACCTGCTCAAGTCACCGGGAAGATCCCGTTTTTCGGGCAGCTGTAAACGAAGCAGTCCCTTTACTAATAATGTTGTTATCGGGGAGGAAGCCTTGGTCCTTAAACTGCTCAAGGGAGCATTTATCGGAATAGCCCTGATTCTGCCCGGCCTGAGTGCCGGGACGGTGATCTTAATCCTCGGGTTTTACCGCGAATTCGTCGACGACCTCTCCACGCTGCGGTTCAAACCCTACCTGCCGATGCTGGCCGGAGCCGCCTGCGGGGTTATTGCCGGGGTCAGCGTGATCAGCTACCTGCTCGAACAGTACAACGTGGCGATCATGGCTTTTTTACTGGGCATGCTGCTCGCCTCGATCCCCGCTGTCCTGAACTGCAGGATTAGCGTTAAAAAACCCGCAAATGGCGGCGCGCTGAAAAAGTATATTTGGCCCTTTCTTTTGGGAACGGCAGGTTTTCTAACCACCTGGTTCATAATCTGCGAACCGACCAGGACCTTCACGGTTTTCCCGCCGGGCGGCCACCTTCACTTTTTCCTCGGCGGGGCCCTGGCCAGCGCCACCATGCTGCTGCCGGGCGTATCGGGCAGCTCAATCTTAATTATCATGAACCTTTACGATGACGTCATCTTCGCCATCAGCAGCTGGCAGTGGCTGAAACTCGGCTTCCTCGCCGCAGGCTTCGCCGCCGGCCTTCTCGGCCTGGCCCGCCTTTTATCCGCCTTTTACCGCCGCTACCAGGTCTCTGTATCATTTCTCCTGGCCGGCCTGATCCTGGGCTCGACCCGCGTCCTGCTGCCGGCTCATTTCAGCCTGACCTTTTTAATCTCCGCCCTTGCCGGCGCCCTGATTGTCCTCTATTTCACCCGGAAGTTTTAAAGTGGTCCAGCATAATTGACAGGCCTTCTTCCAGGGTGGTTTGCGGGGTGAAGTTGAGTTCATCTTTGGCCCGCGCGGTATCGGCGTAAGTGTGCGGCGGATCGCCTGCCTGGATCGGCTCGTGCCTGGTTTTTACTTCCCGCTCCGCCAGGCGGCCGATGATTTCAAGCACGCCGTTTATGGAAATACGGCTGCCCCCGCCGATATTGTAGACCCTGCCTTCCGCTTTGCCTGACCGGGCCGCGGCCAGGTTCGCTTCAACAATGTCACCGACGAAAGTAAAATCGCGGGTCTGCTCGCCGCTGCCGTAGATGACGAGCTCCTCGCCGGCCAGCACTGCCTTTATAAAACGGTGAAATGCCATATCGGGGCGCTGGCCCGGGCCGTAAACCGTAAAGTAACGCAGGCTGGCTGCAGGTACTCCAAAATTCTGGTTATAGAGATTGCAGAGGTGTTCCGCCGCCAGCTTGGTGACCCCGTATGGAGACATCGGGCGGGGCAGGTCCTCTTCGTGCATCGGTAATTTGCCCGTATCGCCGTAAACTGAAGACGACGAAGCGTAGATAACTTTTTCAGGCTTGAAACAGCGCGCCCACTCCAGCAGGCGCTGCGTACCCAGGACGTTATGGTGGGTATAATGAGCAAATTCTTCGCCCCAGCTGGCCCTCACCCCAGCCTGGGCGGCCTGGTGAAATATCCAGTGCACTCCCCCGCTTTCCAGCCCGAACTCGCCGATGTCGGCAATATCCCGGCGAATCATCTTAAACGATGGGTGTTTCAATAATTCCCGGGCGTTGTTTTCCTTGATCTGCTGCTCATAGTAATCGGTAAAACAATCCACTCCAATTACCCGGCAGCCTTCCGCCAGCAGTCGGTGAGACAGATGAGACCCGATAAAGCCTGCTGCCCCGGTGACCAGGCATGTTTTGTTTGCCGCCAAAATGTTTCCTCCCTGCTGTCTGGTTTGCTGTATCGCTTCCCGTGTGCCTGAATGTATAATTAAAATATTTTCCCTGAAGTTATTTAAAAGATGTCAGCGACCAGTTTATCGACCAGTTCGCGGTCAAGATCCAGGTAGTAGGTTTCGCCCCCGTCAAGGGTAAAATATTCGCCCTGGAGGGAGTAATTTTTGATTGCGTCGGCTTCCAGGCGTTCGCCTGCAAAGAGGGCCAGGGCAGCTACCTGGTTAAAGCTCAGGTCGGTATGGACATGTTCGCGGTAAGCTGCGTAAGAGGGAATTACATAGTTAAAAAGGCCCATCTCCTGGAAATATTCAAAGGTAGCCAGCAGTAATTCCCGCTGACGGTTCATCCTGTTTATATCATCCCGCGCATCTGGTTCCCGGTAGGTCAGGTAAGTCAGGTAACCCCGGCCGTCTAAGTGCTGCGGCCCGGCGTCGAGCGATTCCCGGGGCGTAAAACCGATCATCGGCTCTTCAACCTCGTAGTAAACTCCGCCCATGGCATCAATCAGCTGCTTTAAGCCCTCAATATCCATGGCGATGTAATAATTCAGCTCAACATCGCCTAACAGGCTGCTTACGGTGTCAAGCGTGCAGCGCAGGCCTGCCCGGTGCCGCTCTTCCCCGGCCTGCCCGTAGCCGTAACTGTAAGACTGGCGGATCCTGTCTTTTTCCCCGCTGTGCGCAATTTCGGCATAACTGTCGCGGGGCACGGCCAACAGGTCCAGGTTATCCTGGTCGAAGTTTACAGATACAACCATGATCGTATCGACAAAATAAACGTCCCCGAAGGTGTTATCTTCGTTGCGGTTATGCAGCCCTAGAATGGCAACATTTATCGAACGGTCCTCGAAGTACTCCTCCACCCGGCCCGACTGTTCGAAATCATGGCTGAAAAGTGATGCCGGGGCAAAGTAGACCTGGTAAACACCGTAAAAAATGATTGCAAATGAAACCAGGATGATCGCGCTGATCAATCCCAGCGATATATATAATCTCGATTTACGGGAAAGGTTGCTCATTAATTACCCCTGCCTGCCAGGCGCGCGAGCACCCGCGCTGAGTGTCCGCGGCCCGTTTATTCGTCATCTTCCGGCCCTTCAGAAACAACCAGGCTTACTGCTGTCCCGGCCGGACTGACGCTTCCGTACAGCGGCCGGCTGTTGATAACCAGGCCTTCTTCGAGAAAGATGTAAGCGCGTGTAGTAACCTCGCCGATCGTAAAGCCGCTCTCTCTTAAAAGCGACTTAGCCTCTTCCAGGTCCAGGCCTTTCACGTCGGGGACCGCGATTCCCCCGGCGGCGTCCTGGTCCCGCTCCGCGGGACCGTCAGTCTCTTCTGCTTCACCGGGTTCTTCATTATGCCCCGGGTCCGTCCCCAATTCACGTTCTTCCCGCTCTTTCCGTTCCTGTTCCTCAATATATTCGGGGCTGTCCTCGAGCACAATCGGGGGCCAGCGCCCGGCTTCGATTCCGAAAACCTCTTCTATAATCTCCAGCCGCGCATCCTGGTTTATCACCTGGTACCAAACGCCGTCTTTCATCTGCCCGCTGCCCGGCACGGTATAGAAGTTAAGGGTGTCGCCGGCAACTTCAATATCGCGGGCATAATAAGCCAGGGCGGCAATCTGGGTGTAGGTCAGGTCTGTATCCACGTAGTCCTTATAAATCCGGTAAGTCGCCGGAATATCGGTTATGCGGCCCTGCTCACGCAGGTATAGAAATGACTGCTTCAGCAAATTCATCTGCCGATCAATCCGGCCGATATCCTGGCTGGATTCAGCATCCCGGTATTGCAGGTAGCGCAGGAATGTCTTGCCATCCATAATCTGCGGGCCCTCCGGGACCAGTATCCTGCCGATCTCCCAGTGTTTATCTATTATCTCTTCTTCCACCTCGTAATAGATCCCGCCTATCGCATCGACCAGTTCGATCACTGAATACATATCGACCGATACATAATAGTGAATGGGAATGCCGCCTAGAGTATTGCTGAGAGTCTGCAGCGTATAACTGATTCCGTCGGCATTGTTGTCTTCACCCCCGCCGCGGCGGTAACCGAAGTAGTAAGAATGGTTTATCTTATCATGAAAACCGCCCGTGCCGTGAATAGGCACATATGAATCACGCGGGACCCTGACCACCGATATTTCATCGGTCCCGAAATTAACAGAGAACACGGCAAGCATGTCAGGGCGGAAAAGGTATTCCCCGTACGCTTCGCGGTTCCAGCCGCGGTCAAAACCAAGCAGCGCAATATTTACAATACGCTCTGAAAATACTGCATCCACTTCAATATCATATTTTTCTTCAAAAGAAACATCTTCAAGCAGCACCCGCTCAGTCTCCCGGACTTCGCTGTAAAAGGCCATCACATATGTCCCGGCCGCCAGCAGGAGCAAAAGCAGAAACCCACCGGCTGCCAGCACGATTTTCTTTATCCTGCTCAGCGGTTTTTTTACACCGGCAGGCAGATCTTCATCTTCCCTGTTATCGGGGTTACCCTGCGTCGGCTTTTGTTCGCCACCCTGTTGGTTTTTATCCTGATCTGAGTTTTTATCTTTTTCGCGATCATTATCCATCTGCAAAGTCCCCTTTCCGCTGTTCACTGATCATCTTTATGCCCCGATTATACCACGAAGGGCAAGGTTTCAGCCTGTTTGCCGCTCAGGAAACTCTGGTCGGCCCAGAGGTAATCCCACTCTCCAAAGCGGCCGACCGGCAAAATACCGCAGCTCCTGACATAATCAAGCACATAGTCGCGGCGTCCGACCATACCCCGGTCGAAAACAACATTCCCGTACGGCAGGGTGCGGTAGTCGGCGACAGCCAGGTCCGGGCGCGACGCCACGTCCATTTTCTCTGCCGCGTCCAGGACGTGTTCAATCAGCTCTTCACCGCTGCACTTAAGCGGGGCCTGGCGGGAAAAATAAGTTTCAAACTGCAGTGAACTGCAGCCCTGGGGGGCGTTATCGGGAGATTTCATGCTCGGAGCATGGGCTCGGGCAGGCAGGATATCCCGGTCGTAGATATAAAACCAGAGGTGCCCGCCCTTTTGCGGCCGGCTGAAGCCGAGCGAAACCAGGGCCACCGAAGTCGCCCAGAGCGCCGCCGCCTGTTCCCCGACGACCGCAGGCGCGCCGTCGATCATACCGGCCAGCACCGGGAGGGGCGTACTGCTGACCAGGTGCAGGTAATACTCGCGCGACCCGTCGCGGCATTCGACATACTTTTTAACGGGGTTCACCCGGACTACTTCCTTACCCGTGCGCAGGTCAAGATCCTCGACGAGCGGATCGAGGAAAGCGCGGTAGCCGCCGCGGCGTGGGTAAAACAGCTCGGGCAGGTAATAGGTGGAAGGAGTGCGGTCGGTCATCGCCCCGAAAAGAACCTCTTCCAGGCTCGGCCTGTAGAGGCGGCTGCCGATCCAGTCTGTGCTTAAAGAATCGGCAGGCACAGTCCAGTATTTTTCAGTATAGCGGGCAGGGTAACGGCCGGCGATCACCTCTCCGAACTGTTCGTTCAGCCACTGCCTGTAGTTTGAATCCTCACTCTGATCGGGGCGCTCAATAAAACTCTTGATCGCTTTGACCTTTTCTTCGGCAGGCAGAGGATAAAGATTATTTTGCACGGGATGCTTCAACCAGCGCCCCTGTTCATAATTGTAGGGTTCGGGCCGGTGGGTGATATAGTCGGTCATCTCCAGTACGGCGCGGTAATGTTCATTATTGCTGAACGCAAAGTGAACGGCGTTGTCGAAACGGAACCCGCCAACATGGAAATGATCGAGCAGGCCGCCCCAGCGCTCGCCGGCCTCGAAAATTACCGCTTCCCGCCCTGCCCGGCGGGCGTGAACGGCCGCAGAAATGCCGGCAACGCCGCCGCCGATAATCAGTATTTCAGCCATATTTTACCTCCCCCGGCAAAATTAAGCCGGCCTGCGCCGGATTATTTAACCACATTACTGCTGAGTTACAATGCTGCGCAGGTTCTCATTTCGTCCCTGCATTAGTAGACATCTCTCTTCCCAACAGCAGGCAAACGCTTTATTGACCTGCCGCAAGCATCATCGGATCTGTAAATAGCTTTAATTTAATAAAAGGTTAAACCGGCACTAACTAATTATACCATTTTATTAACCTGCATCAACTGCCCGATATCGCAAATACCGGCAGAAACAGATTTAGTACTATGAAGCGCAGTTAATATTTTGTTCTGTTACCTTTATAGATTTTGGCAGGAGAGAATTAGGTTTTCTATTTTTAAGTAGACAGGTCTGCCGGTGCAGAGGGAATGCCGGGTGATTTTGCAGCAGGAAGGCAGAAGCTGCAGTTAACCTATTCTTGCACCTGTCTGGTTGTTGGGACCCGCCTGCAACATGGCATAGTAATTGCAATATACAGGTATAAAAATAAGTTTTATGAACCCGGCCTGCTTAATGCCAGGGGACTGGCCTGCTGTCAGGCTCACATTCAGCGTTTTGCCACCATACGCGGCGTTCAATAACCCTGTTTCTGCTAAACCGCCCGTTTGTATGCACTTTTGCACCATACGCATTTATGCACTGCTGCATAACCATTGCCAGGCAAAGGAGGGTTTTTATGTCCCGAAAGCATACCCCTTGATCGATATATTTTAGAAGTCAGGATAAATAACAGGAGGTTAAAGACATAAATGAATAAGTGGAAAGAAATTTACAGGGAAAAATTAACCACACCCGAAGAAATTGCAACGCACGTTAAATCACATGACAAATGCGCATCAACCTGCATAGTGGGTGAGCCCTATGCAACTGTAAAAGCTATCGCAGAGCGGGTTATAAAAGAAGACCTCGAAGGCATCACTCATCACCTGCTCCTGACGGGCCGGCCGGACCATGCTTTTTTAAAAGATGCTTTTAAGGGAAAGTTTGAGCATGTATCTTATTTTTCCAGCCCTTTAGCCAGAAAAGCAATTGCCAAAGGCATCGCAGACCAGATTCATACTTATTACAGTGACGAAGGGTTGATCTGGAGAAATTATATCGAGGCTGATATATTCTATGCCGTGGTTTCGCCCATGGACAAACACGGCTACTTTTCGTTCGGCCCCGCAGTCGGCGGAGCGAGAGGGCAGATGTCAAGAGCTAAGAAAGTATTCGTGGAGGTAAATGAAAACCAGCCCAGGGTGCATGGAGAAAGCAACATTCACATCTCAGAAATAGATGCCCTCTGTGAATGCCACGAACCTCTACCGGAACTAAAAATTGCCCCCATCGACGAGCGGGCCAAAAGCATAAGCCACCATATTATTGATTTAATCCCCGATGGGGCAACCATTCAGCTCGGCATTGGAGCGGTTCCCAATGCGGTCGCGCAATGCCTGAAAGACAGAAATAACCTCAATATTCACAGCGAAATGTTTACCGACAGCATGATTGACCTGATCGAATGCGGGGCCGTAACCAACCTTTCCAAGCCAATTCATACGGCAAAATCCATTTCCACTTTTTCTTATGGCACTAAAAGAACATACGACTTTCTTGACGACAACCCGGGAGTAGAATTTTATCCTGTTGAATATACCAACAATGTAAATATTATAGCCCGGCACAAAAACATGATCTCGATCAATGCATTTATCGAAATCGACCTGCATGGCCAGGTCTGCTCCGAATCAGTGGGTCCCCGCATGATCAGCGGCACGGGCGGCCAGGTCGATTTTATCAGGGGGGCAAACAAATCTGAGGGTGGAAAAGCTATCTTAACCACCTATTCGACAGCAGAGCTTAAGACAGGAACTGTATCAACGATTAAGCCCATGCTGACGGAAGGAGCCGTAGTAACCACGAATAAAAATGATGTCGATTATATCGTTACAGAGTACGGGGTCGCTCAGCTCAGGGGAAAAACAATGCGGCAGAGGGCGCACGAACTGATCAACATCACGCACCCTGACTTCCGCGACGAATTGATTTATCACGCCAAAAAGATGCTGCTGTTTTAAGAAAATAATCGACTAAACACTGGCATTCAGCAGGCTGATACCTTCTGTCCCCGAGGCAGCTGAATTAAGGAGTTATTATTGAAAACCAAAAAGAGACCAGGCACCCGGAGCTAATTCAGTAACCTTCCCACTCCAGAGAAATTGCTTCGACTGAATCCGAGCGCCTGCTCTCTTCACTGAAACTTCATTTATTCCCGCTTATTTCTTTTCAGGTTTTGGAGGTTCGGCAATTTCTCCCTTTACCCCGGCAATCCGTATTGCGTCATTGACGTAATCTTCCCACCTGGTAAACGCCCTGACAACCAACCTTGCGCCATCCGGCGAGCCGCCACCGTGCATACAGCCCGGAATCCCGCCGCCCACAGTAAGCCATTCAACCAGCCTGGCCAACCTGGCCCTTGATTCGCCGTCTGTCCCAGCAGAAAGGGCTTCCAGGAGGTGCTTTCCATATTCCTCTGACTGGAAATCCAAGTAAGATGGCATGCAGCCTGTTTCAGCGATACCACCGCTGATATCCTGGGCGATCACCTTGGTTGTATAAGGCAGCGATCCTACCTGGGTCTTGTTAACATGGGCCAGCAGCGGGTTTGGCACGAATAATTTAGAGGGGTGCTGTTTACCCTTCAGCATAGCTCCGAGGCCCAGGCCATAGGTGATTTCATTGTTAATTGCCATCTGGTTTAATTTTTCCTGAAACGGTTTTTGTGACAGTCCGTTAGCCCTGGCCATACCGATTGCCGCCCCGGCCATTACATCACCCTGACCTGCCACACAGGCTCCGATCGCTGCCCTGTAGATAGCGGCAAAGTAGCCGATCACATTGCCGGTATATTTAAATTCGCCATTCATGAAGATCCTGTCATTGGGAACAAAAACATCATCAAAGATGAGGTATGACTGGGTAATGTTGCCGACCTTGGGAGCATCCCAGCCATCTTCTTCGTCACGGTTGTCGCTGGGTCGCCGGGTCTCCACGCAGGTAAGGCCTTCGGCATCCCTTGGGATAGCGGCAGCAAAGCAAAAATCTTTTTCGCTTTCTTTGTAACCCATCCCGGGAACCACTATAATTTCGTGTGAAGCTGCAACACCGCAAATCTGGATTTTGTAGCCGCGGATCACAACGCCATCGTCCCTCACTTCTTTAACGTGCAGGTTCAAATCTTTATTTTCCTGCTGTGACGGCTTCATGGAACGGTTGCCTTTTGCGTCGGTAATCGCCCCGGCCAGGGCCAGCCCGTTATCTTCAACGTAACGGAAATATTTCTGAAGTCTTTCATGATAATTGGTGCCGAGGTCCTGGTCCATCTCAAAAGTTACGGCATGCAGCACATTTAATCCCGTCCATCCGGCACAGGTTGCCCCCTGGCAGGTGCCGGAAACCCGGTACTGGGCCCTTTTCATGTCGGCATTGCCCACCTGATCTTCAACCGTTTGACAAAGAGCGTTCCAGCGATGGACCACTTCTCCGGTCAGGTGAGATTTATTTGTATAAATATGCTTCTTCTCTTCATCGAAACACATATCGTAAGAATGTGCTACAGAATCCACATGCAGTCTTGTTGCCGGATGAGTGGTGACATCCTCGATCAGCTTGCCCCACTTGTAGATGTTCGGCCGCATTTTCTTCAGGCTCTCGCGATACTGCTTTCCGTTCATTAACATTTGATTCACTCCTTAAGAATTATTTGCTCATACCGATTCCAATTATTGAAGTGATCCGGGTTCATAAACTAATCCTTACCTGCTGTTGACTGCTGCTTCAATTAACAGGGGCAGCACTTTCCTGTAATCTCCCACTACACCGTAATCAGCAAATTGAAAAATGGCTGCCTTCTCATTCTTATTGATGGCAAAAAACAGCTCCGGCTCTCTTACACCGCTCAAATGAAGCGGATCGCCGGACACCCCTACTGCAACGAAAAGTTTGGGGCTTACATTTTTTCCGCTCTGACCGATTAAACGTTCATGGCCAATCCACCCCTCATCTACCGCAGGGCGGGTTGCCCCCACCACCCCTCCCAGGGCTTCTGCCAGATCCTCTACCATTGACCAGCCGGCGCTTCCCACACCGGCACCGCCTGCTACGATAATCTCGGCATCTTCAAGTGAAACAGCATCTTTTACCGATTTTTCAAAGGATAGCACAGAGGTCTTGATTTCCAGGCAGCCTTCAATAGAAGACAGCTCCCTGTTCACAACCTCTCCCTTGCCTGCTTCTTCCAGGGGCAGTAAGGGGAAAACCCCGGGGGATACTGAAGCCATTTCAGGGTAGCTGTGCGAAACAAATACGTAGTACCCTTCAAGGGAAGGTACTACCTGGCGCAGGCGCCCTTCCTCTGAAAAACTCAGATCGCAGCAGTGCGCCGTAAGTCCTGTGCGCAGGGTTGCAGCCACTGATGAGGATACGGCACTGCCCTGCACGGTCGCCCCGAGCAGAATAGCCCCGGGTTCAAATTCTTTTGCCAGGCCGGCAACTACCCGGCTGTAGAGCTCAGGATTATAGAGCTCCAGGACGTCACCTTCAATACTATAAATACGGTCTGCTCCTTTTTGAGCAAGCTCCCGGCAAAGATTATCGTTACTTTTGCCCATAAGCAGGACCCCGACCTGCGAACCTTTCTCTTCAGCCAGGGAAAGGGCCCTGCCTAAAAGCTCAAGGGTGATCCGCTTTAATTCTCCCTGCCGCTGTTCTGCGACAACCCATATTTCACGATTCTTACTCATTTGTTTCCCCCCCGGCTCTGCAAGCCCAACTTCATTATTTCTCCCTGGATTTTCCCGGCGATTTCTTCCGGTTCGCCGGAAATAATCTCTGCATCTCTGCCTGCGGGAAGAGGAAGCACTTCAACCATGCATACACCTGAACCTTTCTCTCCCACCTGATCATCGCTCAAACCGAGACCCTGGAGGTCATAAGTGAAGAGTTCTTTGTTTTTAGCTTTCTTCGCCTCCGAAAGGCGGATTCCCCGGGGACGGTTCATCCCCTTTGTGATGGTGGCCAGGGCCGGGAGTGAAGATTCGGCAGCGACAACTCCTTCTTCGGTTTCCATTTCGACCTGTATTCCTGCAGCTGATTTTTCCATTTTTTGCACAGCGGTAAAAAAGGGCACTTCCAGGATGGCCGCTGTCTGGGGGCCTACCTGGGCAGTACCCCCGTCCAGAGATGAGTAACCACAAAGCACCAGGTCAAATGGGCCGGTTTTGTTAATTAAAGCGGCCAGGGTTACAGAAGTGGCCAAAGTATCAGCCCCGGCAAAAGCGCGATCACTGGCCAGGGCAGCCCGATCGGCCCCCAGTGCCAGGGCTTCCTGCAGAGCTTCAACCGTAGACGGCGGGCCCATACTGACTACCGTTACCCTGCCTCCATTAATTTTTCTGAGCTGAAGGGCTGCTTCAAGAGCATTTTTATCAACTGTATTGATTATTGCAGGAACGCCTCCGCGGATGATCGTTCCCGTTTTAGGATCCAGTTGAATATGCCCGGGGTCTGGAACCTGCTTTATGCATACAACGATTTCCATAAAGTCCTCCATCATTTTTAAGAATTATAACTAACTGTATTTCTTAATTGCTGCTTTACTGACAATAATCTGCTGAATCTCGGTGGTCCCTGCAGATGAAATGACCAGTAGTGCGTCCCTCAGGTAGCGCTGGGTCGGTGTCTCCATCATGTAACCGAGGCCGCCGTGGATATCGCAGGCCGCCTTAGCGCTTCGCACCGATGCTTCCGAAGAATAATACTTGGCCATGGCCATTTCCGTGTCGCAGCGCTGGCCTTCATCGCCCAGGGTTGCAGCTTTATAAGCTAAAAGCCGGCTCATCTCCAGATCCATGTACATATCGGCAAGTTTAATCTGGATCGCCTGGTTTTTGTTGATCGCTTTTCCGCCAAGGACCCGGGAGTTTGAAAACTTAACAGCATCTTCAAGTGAAGCTGCCAAAATACCCAGGCTCACAGCGGCCATGCCGGCACGGCCTACTTCACCGATGCTGTTCAGGCCGATTTTAAGGCCATCCCCGATTTTACCGATAATATTGGCTGCCGGAACACGGCAATCTTCCATAATTAAGTCTCCCGTGTTGCTACCCTTAAAGCCGATTTTCTTCTCCTGCCTGCCTGCTCTCCAGCCGGGGCAATCTTCGTCAAGCAGGAATATAGTAAATGATTTTGGGTCATCAGCCATCCTGGCCATCACCCCGACGACCTTGGAAAGATGAGAGCTGGTAATGTAAACTTTACGGCCATTCAAGATATAATCATCACCGTCTTTTACAGCTTCCGTTTGAACCGCAGTGGGGTCTGATCCGCCAGTGGATTCAGTAACAGCCAGTCCGGCCAGCAGTTCCCCGGCGGCCATGCGGGGCAAATATTTTTGTTTTTGCTCTTCACTGCCAAAGCGTACTATGGGATGAATACCAAGGTGCCAGACCTGCAGCAGCATACCCAGGGCAGCAGATACCCTGCTGATTTCTTCGAGGAGAATAATTCTTGCCAGATGGCCCATTCCAAGGCCATCATATTCTTCAGGTATTGTAACTGCCATAAAGTCCCTGGCAGCCGCTTCTTCAATAACCTCTCTGGGCATCTCGTCATTTTCTTCAATACCCTCAACATACTCGGCTAAAAATTCATCTGCAAATGATCGAGCCGCCTTGCTTAGCATTTCCTGGTCTTCGTTAAACTTGAAATCCATCTTGTTGCCTCCTTGATTTTGGGTAAATTGAGTGCTGCATAACCTGTTCTGGGTCAGGATCAGTTTAAAATGCTGAATCTTGTTGAAAATCGCGCCGGCGCAATCCGCAAAAAGCAGAACCTTCTAAACCGAAACCCTACCAGACTTATAAGCAAAAATCGTGCCACTTCCCTGGCAGAGCTGCGACTTCAGGGCACAATTTTATAATTCTCTGCCTGTCTGCCTATAACTTAACACAGCAATGAGGCACATCAAATAACTGTTTACTGCTCGTTATGATATATTTCACGCTCTTTATAGCTTCATTTGCCTCAACACTGTATCCGGCCGCGCAAATTTGGGCCTACTATAAAGCTGCTTGCTTCATTTATATAAAAATACCCGATCTTTTTAAAAGACCGGGCGGCTTCTGATTATTTTTTTATACTGAAACTAAAACCTTGATTATTCAAACCGCGAACCTTAATTTTCTCTTAGCGCGGCCTGTGCTGCTCCATCAAATACTCGCGCAGGCGAAAGGGATCGTCAAAATATAAATCGGCGCCGATTTCAGCGGCAAAAAGATCGGTAATCGGCCCTCCTCCGACAACCACTTTCAAGCCTGATCTTAAGTTGCGGTTTTCCAGTTCCTCAATTACCTCTCTCATTACCGGCATCGTTGTCGTCAGCAGAGAAGACATCATCAGGTATTGGGGTTTTTCCTTGCGCACTGTCTGAACAAATTTTTTCACCGAAACATCGATGCCTAAATCTATAACTTCAACACCGCTTGATGCCAGCACCATTTTAACCAGGTTTTTTCCGATATCGTGCAGGTCACCGGCTACTGTACCGATAAATACCGTCGTTTCTTCAAGTTTATGAGACTTCTGGAGGGAAGAGTTAAGTGTAACCATGCCGGCGTGCATCGCCCGTGTAGACCGCAGCACTTCGGGAATCATAACCTTCTGGTGCTTAAACTTGTCTGCAACACTGTTCATGCCTATAATTAATCCTTCTTCAAGGATTTTTTCGGCCAAAAAGCCCTGCTTCAAAGCCTTTTCGATCAGTTGGATTGTTCTTTCAGTGTCACCATCGATAACGGTTTGACTGATTGCTTCGTATTCATACAAATGCTGTTCCTCCTAAAATAATTTATTCCTGTAGGCAAGGGGAGTTATCCCGATATTCTGCTTAAAGATCCTGACAAAGTAACTGGAATATTTAAAACCTACCATTTTTGCTACCGTCTGAATGCTATATTCATTATTCTTAAGCAGCTCCAGGGCCTTTTCAATTCTTACTTTAGTCAGGTACTCCAGGACCGTGCAATTTAGTTCCTGGCGGAAAAGGCGGCTCAGGTGGGATGCGCTGATATAAAGCGAGCCGGCAACATCTTCGACTTTAATCGGCTCGCTGTAGTGATCAAGAATATACTCCCTGGCCCTTTTAACCATGCCAATATGCTTCTTGTCGGTAAAAGCAAAAATATCATCCAGGCAGTGCTCAATAATCTTGTTCGACTGCTGGAAAATGGCACCGATTTCGCTTAGGTTCATGTTGTACTTTTCCAGCGCTTCCATGGCTCTCTCAGCATCAACCCCGCCTTCAACCGCAGCCCTTGAAACAAGACAGCATAATTCAAAAGTGCGCTGCTTGATTTCTTCTGACTTTCCCTTGGTAATGATAAACAGGTCGGCAAACAATGTCGTCAGGGTTGATTCTGCGCTGGCCCGATCGCCCAGCCTGATGTGCTTAAGAAGCTGCCGTTCTTTTTTTAAGTATGATTCATAGTGAACGCTGTCTCCCCCGTGCTTCTTTTTCTTCCGCTCCATCTTCTGGCGCAGTTCCTGCTGCACCTTGTTGGCCTGATCCACTTCTTCAAGGGCCCTGATATTCCTGGCCACAAGGTGGTTAACCACAATAAAGAGCAGATCGGCTGCTGCCTGGGAACGCTCGGCGGATACCACCTCGAGTTTTTGAACGGCAACAATCAGCTTGTCAAATTGCCTGTAGTCCCCGTGGACCTGTTTCTGCTCCTGCCAGAAAAAATCATCGGGTTTCCACAACAGAACCTGTCCGCAAATAATGCTGCCCAGAGTTTCTCCCCAGATAACAATTGGCACAGCCCAGAGGATCAGGCCGGCATGGCAGCGAAAAAAATAAGGTTCCTGCCACTTGGCTGCTTCCACGGAAGCCCGGCGGTATGATTCTTTACACCTGTTTGCCCCACCAGGCATGTTCCTTACAATTTCGCAGAACTCACATCTCGATATATCCTCCAGGGTATGACGGATTTCTCCGTCCTGGGTTACCGCTTCTATGTAAAGCCCGGTCGCAATGTAAAAACTTTTCAGGAACTCGTCAAGATGTTCAATACCCTTTAATTCTGCCTGTAAAGATTTCATGAACCTGCCCTCTTTTCTGCATCACTTGCCAATCCCCAACTCTATTTCATATTGCCTGATAATATCAGCCATGATTTCTGCGGCTTTCCCGGGAAGAGGAGCCGGTTTATGTTCTGCAAGAATATGTGCGGCTTCTTCATAAGCCTTCTGAGCAAGATCTTTTCCGCCTGCTTCCAACCAGTCCTGGCGTTTTCGCCGATCAAATTTTTCCACTGTCGATTGGGATCGCATGTGATTATATGTATGGTCATGGGTAAGAAATTCACCACCGGGTCCGGCTTCATCAATCGTGCCGAGAGCCAGGTTTTCAGGTGAGGTGTCAATGCCTGAAGCGGCAGTGATGATATAATCAGCCATTTCGGCATCCATTAACAGCTTGGCGTAATCAAAGGTAATCCCTTTTTCAAGAACACCCATACCGCTGATAAAGTTTCCGGCGGCCATAGCACAGAGCATGGCACTGTAACTAAACTCGTACCCTGTCTGGGCATCAGGAAGTTTGCTGTCGCTCATGCCGCCGCAAACCAGGGAGGGCAGATTGTAGCAATGAGCCAATTGCGCTGCCGCTGCACTCAGGACTGCCATTTCAGGGGCACCAAGCGCCGCATCAACCATCGTTAAATCCATAATAGTTCCGGCGCTGCCGTATGTGCAGGGCGTCCCCCTGGCTGCCAGTTGGGCCAAAACCAGGCTGCTTAATATTTCTGCATTAAGAGCAACCAGGGTTCCGGCCATAGTTACAGCTGATGTTGCCCCGGCCAGGGGCATGGTGAAAATCAATAAACCGATGCCAAGACGGGCAGCCTCCATAATTATTTCACAGCAATCTTCCCCCAAAGTCAGGGGGCTGAGAGGGCAGACCGTTGCCGTAAATATTTTCCGATCCTTGAAGTTCTCACTTCCGGCAGCGCAGGCTTCAGCCATCTTCGCCATTCTTTTTAAAGATTCAGCATTTCCAGGCCCTATAAATGAATGCTTGGCAGTGTTGCTGAAGATCGCTTCAGCATTGTGCAGGGGCTGTGTCGCGACAGGGCAGTCAGAAGGATTAAGAGGCCGTTCAACAACTTTTACGGCATCGATATAATCGCAAATCAGCGCTGACTGGCAGCAGTCATCCTTAGCGGACTGCCGGACAGCCCGGGTTTTTAAATCGATGATACCGGTACATTCACCGAATGTGGTGAAGCTGTAACTTCCTGCTTCCGCCCTGTAATCATACTTTGCCAGGCGGCCGCGATAAGTCTGATAACCCGGGGCAGAGTTGATACATTCTTCTACCAGGGAAGCAGGTATCTTAACAATTTTAGCAGCCTTCTTTTTCTCAATTTTTGCCCCCGCAGAAGCAAATAATTTGCGTGCTTTTTTGCTGTCAACCTGCACCCCGGTATTGCTCAATAGAGCCAACGTCGCCCGGTGGATATCCTCCAGCTGCCCTGCAGAAAGTATGGCGAACCTTGATGGATCAAGCTTATTTGCTGCTTTTCCATAGTTTTTCATCATGTCACACCTAAATAAAGTTATCGATTAATATCTGTATGCAATTATACCATAAGGATTTACGGGCGAAGCAATGAAGTGAGAGGTGCGCAGGGCGCTAGTAGTTATATGAAATAAAGCGGGCACCCCGTAACTGTGGGTTGCCCGCTGTCAAACTCAAAGCAAACTGTGCAAAAATTGCAGGATAAGAACGCCGGCAATGAACATCCTTATCCTGCATTTACTTCACTTACCCGGCAACGCTGTCATGGTCACTGGCTTCTGCGCCAATCTTAACCTGGTCATCGGTAGT
>SKOR01000055.1 GCA_007119965.1 Syntrophomonadaceae bacterium | reverse complement strand
ACCTTTCATCTGAAATATGAATAATTTAATTCTATCATATCATCACAGGCCAGGTTATAATTTTATTGCCGTAAAATCAGCAAATATAGTTGAATGCAGCAGGTAGGGGCGTTGATATTTTACCGCCAGCCGGTATAAGAACCGGATCAATTCCGGCAGCTCCCGGGACTGTCTCGCCATGTAGCGCTCCCTTTCGCCAGCTGATGCCTCGCGCTTAAAGTAACCCCAGAGGTGATCCGTAACATTAGCCAGGGCCGGACCTCTAACCGGCAGTTCCATCAGGTTTAGGATCTGCTCAAATAAAAGCCCCGATTTATCCAGCGGGCAGCTGTCCTCTCCCCTTAGCAAAGCCTGGATATGCTTGTAGTGGTTGTAGCCGCGGGCCATGACCGAATACTTGCAGTTGGCCCAGAATTGATAAACATTTTTAGGCAGGGGAATCCGCCCTGACTGTTCGCGCTCAAGATACTTTTGACTTAGAATTGCAACCTGTTCTACCGGATGGTCAATGTAGACCCGGGTATGCGCAGCGGGCTGGTTCTTCCTCTCCGCCTCAAAGCTGGGGGGTAAAGGGCTGGCGTGGTTATAGCCGCGCAGCTGCATCTCCAGGACAGCCAGATCATGGGCACGGGTTAAGCCTCCCGGCCATTCCTTCCAGCGCAGCGTCTCCGGGTGCGCGGCATAGCCTTTCTTCCCATTTTCGATTACAACAAACAGGGCATGGATCTCGGCATGCTGACCGAGCAGGCTCTGCCTTGACAGGTAACCGGGGTGAATGTCCCAAACCCGCATATGTCTCATCCTTTCCTGACTATTATCTTAACGCAGCCGCTGTAAATTGTGTAGTGCTTATGAAGCTTTAAAAACAGCCCGCTATGTTTGACGGCAGCATTTCTATAGGCTATGATTTTCATAAGCTTACCCCGCGGGACTGGGGGGGGGGTGGGCTCATTATTCAAAGGAGGAATTGGTTATGCAAAGTTATGTCTGTGAGCTATGCGATTATACTTACGACCCTGCAAAAGGTGACCCGGAAAATGGTGTACAGCCCGGAACGGCCTTTGAACAATTACCCGATGAATGGAAATGCCCGGTCTGCGGCGCTGATAAAGATGAATTTCAGGCCGTGCCCGACACTGCATAAATTTTACAGGTTTTACCTGCCCCAAGTACAAGCCGGGCTGCAGGCAGCCTTCGGCTGCGATGCCGCCATGAATGGTTAGGCCGCTAGAGAACCCCGTCAGGCTTCCATTAAAACGGACAGGGCATATGCGCCCTGTCCCGTTTTAAACTATTTACCTGGCAATATGCCCGGTTTTCCGGTTACCTTTCGGTAACCACAAACTGGCCAAAGATCCAAAACCCTGTCCAGTTAATTTCAAACTGCTGTCCTTCTAAATCTTTGCGGATATGGAAAGGGACGCCTTCTACTTCAGTTTCAATATAATCATCTTTTACTGCAGGTGTGCCTGCTTTCACGGCAGGGGTTACATATGAACCTGCTCAGCCGCCGCGGGTAACCAGGTAGAGCGTGTAATCTTTTGAGGAGTTTTTCATCTTTTCCAGAGCTGCAGGCAGTATTCTTAAATCAGACATGCTGTGACCTCCTTCAGTTTAATCCAAAATTTACTATATAAATATATTTAGATTCAATGTTATTATAACATATTACAGCGCAGCTGTGCCACCCGGGGCAGGAATAATATTAAATTTGTTGAAAGATTATTCATGATCATTATAGCTCCTGATAAATTTAAAAATAGTATGACTGCAGCGGAGGCGGCAAAATGTATTGCCCGGGGAATAAAAGCTGTCCTGCCTGGTGCCGAACTGACCCTGCTGCCCTTGTCGGATGGCGGAGAAGGCCTGGTTGAATCGTTGGTCGAAGCTGCAGCCGGTTCGTTTATAACTTCATATGTAACCGGTCCTCTCGGCTTGCCGCAAAAAGCAGGCTGGGGCCTTATAAGCGAAGGAAAAACAGCCGTAATTGAAATGGCATCCGCCTCGGGGCTAACCATGATTCCAGAACAACAAAGAGATCCCTTGATTACAACCACCTGCGGGACAGGGGAGCTGATCAAAGCTGCCCTTGACCGGGACTGCTCGGAACTGATTATCGGGATCGGGGGCAGCGCCACAAATGATGGCGGAGCCGGTATGGCCGTGGCCCTGGGAGTTAAGTTTCTGGACAGCTCCGGGCAGCAGTTAGGTGCGGGGGGCGCGGAGCTAAGCAGGCTTGTTAAAATCGATACTTCCGGGCTTGATCCCCGCCTGAAGAAAACAAAGACAAGAGTGGCCTGCGATGTAAGCAACCCCCTGACTGGACCGCAGGGCGCCTCGCATGTCTACGGGCCGCAAAAAGGGGCGACCCCTGAAATGGCCCGGCAGCTCGACCGTGCGCTGGAAAATTATGCCCGGGTGGTCGAGAGAGACCTGGGAATAGATGTCAGGTTCACACCCGGGGCAGGGGCTGCTGGAGGGCTGGGGGCTGGATTGATTGCTTTCCTGGGGGCTGAACTGCTCTCCGGGATAGACCTGGTCCTCGACATCCTGGAAATTGACCGTTTTCTCCCGGACTGCACCCTGTTAATTACGGGTGAAGGCAGGCTTGACAGCCAGTCTGTCCAGGGTAAAGCGCCGATTGGAGCGGCCAGGAGGGCTAAAAAGTTTAATGTGCCTGTGCTGGCTCTCGCCGGTTCTATTGAGGGCAGCACCGGCGCTTTTCACAGGGAGGGGATCAGTGCCTCTTTCGCCATTGCTGACGGCCCGCTTTCTCTTGAAGAATCATTGGCAAGGGGGCCGCAGCTGCTGGAAAGAAAAATTGCAGAGCTTATGCGCCTCTGCAATAGATTCTATATCCCTTCTCCAGGGAATAAACCCGAAATTTGACCCACCGGCCCGGCTTGCAGGCCTGTTTGCCTTCTTCCGAAACCTGAAACTTTGCCCGGGCCCATTACCCTGGAGCAGTCTGAACCAGGCTTACTCTACGGTTAATACTTTTCGGTCTTCCCGCTCAATTGATACATCTATTTCCAGGTAAGGCTCTATTTCCTCATTGATAACCAGGAAATCATAAGTGCCCGGTGTTAAGAAGAAAAATCTGCGGCCGGTTTCAGCGATAATGCCTTCCCGATCGTCAAGCAACTGGTATTTTTCATACTCCTCACCTTCCCATATTTCGTCCCAGGTTAACCCCCAATCCTCATCCATTTCTTCATGATCAGGGTCAAGGTTAACTATTCCGCTTGGGAAAGCATAAAAAAACAGAATGTCATAATCAGAAGGATTTTGGACTAAAATGGCAGCCATGTTGTCGCCGCCGACCTCAATAGTCCGATCTTCAGATATATCAAAGTATGAATTAATCACAAACAAGTCAGAGCTGAAAAGCGATAAATTGTATTCCCCTTCAGGCATAATAAAAGTATATGATTCGCCCGGTTCAATCACCTCATCACCGAGCAGGTCTTCACCCCATTGTTCCAGGCCCTCCCCGAAAAATGCAGCATAGGCAATAATGATATCGTCGGTATAATTTGCTACTTCGATCACAATGCCGTCTTCCTCGCCCGGGACGGTTTCACTGTCTCCACAGCCTGCCATTAAGAGCAGCCAGGAAATACAGATTAACACCAGCGCTGATT
>SKOR01000095.1 GCA_007119965.1 Syntrophomonadaceae bacterium | reverse complement strand
GCGCTGGTTGACCGGGCTGTCAGGCACCTGGGCCGGGTTAAGCAGCTGTACGTTTTCCAGCCTGGCTACCCCGGTAATATACTCCATCAAAACATTCGTTACGTGAGTGGCAATCAGGTGGGCGCGGTTAGGATCGGGATCGGTTGCCCTGACTGTGGTAACATCGCCGACATCTATTTCAATTTTATCGCGCAGGGTGGCCGGAGAGTAAGGGAGGTTAAGGTCGTCAACTACACCTTGCAGGCTGTTTAAGCTTAAGGTGAGTTCCTTTGTGCTCTGCACGACCTGACGCGTCGATGCCACATCGTGGCGGACCACGCCGCCTTCTGCGGCTTCTTCGGTAAAAGGCATGACGATCAGGGTTGCCGAGGATTGATACTCCGGTGTATAAGCATAGCTGCTGATGCCGTAGGCGAGCGCAGCGGCTAAAAGGGGCAAAAATAACAGCAGCTTCCAGCGTTTTAGCAAGGTCTGCCCGATTTCTACCAGGCTGATTTCTTCTTCCACCGCTTCTGATCACCTCTCAGGTAAAAACAAAAATTTAAGCCTTGCGTACTATTCTTTTTCTGCAGGCGAGATCCTTCTCAATTATAACCTTTAACCGCTCGCTGTAAAGAGTTTTTGCAGTTCGCCGATAAAGCGGCGCAGTCCGCCCTGTTCATCAGCCTCCTGCTGCGGGCGCCTCGCCGCTGATCCCGTCAGGCGCTGGGCGATATTGATCAGGCTGCCTGCGGCTGCGCTGTCGGGATAGTGCAGAATAAAGGGGGTCATCTCGCGGATCGAGAGGGCAACAGTGCTGCTGTCGGGGATAACCCCTAAAAATTCGATCGGCTGGTTTAAGTAAGCCTGGCAGGTATTGAGCAGGTTCAGCTTGACGCGGGCCTCGTCGCCGGGTTTGCTGACCCGGTTGACGACCAGCTTGATGTTCAGTTTATCGCGCAGCCGGCTGATCGTTTTAATCAAAGCGTAGGCGTCTAAAACGGCGTGCGGGTCGGGGTTGGTGACTAAAAGGATCTCGTCGGCGGCCATCAGGAAATTGGTGACATTCGATGAAATGCCGGCCCCTGTATCGAGAATGACCAGGTCGAAAAGTTTGTCTATTTCGTTAAAAGAGTTGACCAGGCGGGTGAACTGCCACTCGTTCAAGTTGGCCAGCTTTTCAAGGCCCGAGGCTCCGGGTAGAATTTGCAGCCCCTCGGGCCCTTCGACCAGGATATCTTTTAAACCCATCTCGCCGTTCAGGAGATGGCCGATGTTATACCGGGCATTTAAACCGAGCAGGAATTCGACATTAGCGGTGCCCAGATCGACGTCGATCAGGCAGACGCGGAAGCCTAGGCGGCTGAGCGCGATGCCTAAATTGATTGAAAGGGTTGTTTTGCCGACCCCGCCCTTGCCGCTGGTGATGGCGATTACCCTGGCTGTTGTGGTATTTTCGAATTTAACGGGAGAGCGGCCGCCCCTCGAAATGGTGTGGGGCATGGTGACGGTCAGGGTGCGCTGCGGCTGGAAAGTGCGGGTCAGGATTTCAGCCCGGAAACCATGCTGTTCGGTTGAACCGGCGGGGCGGACCTGTAAAATGGCCCCGACCGGAAGCAGGGTCAGTTTGCCGTTTTGCAGCGGGGCGGTGATTACAAGTTTGCTGTCTTCGACAGCTACGACCTTGCTGTCAAGGGTTCCGCGGTACAGTGGGTTGTCGGTAGTCAGAATCAAAGGCAGGCCGGGGTAGAGCAAGTCTGTATCCTCCTGGTGATCATAATATGCTGTTGTGCTGTAACGCTGCTCTCCAGGTAGTATTTCTACACCAACAGGTTAAATCCTACCTGGCTACCGGCTATATTTTTGGGAAGTTCAGGGAAAAAGTGACATTTTTTGAAGCAAAACTTGCATACCTATTGTATAATAATGATGTAAGGATAATACAGCATGACGCACAGACGGTCATCAGGGAAGGTAATTGATATTTAATGCATCTATATATGATCGCCCAGTACCTGAACCTGCAAAACCGGGGTGAGGATCGTTTTTACAAGCTGGGCCGCGAATATGCTGCCCGGGGCCACAATGTAACGCTCTTTGCCAGCGGCAGCGCGCTCGGTATGGACCTGGGCAAAAAAAAGATCGGCCTGCTCCAGAGAGACGGCATAACCATGGTCGCCTTTAACGTGCCCTACCAGGCAGGGATGAGCAGGGCGAAAAAGCTGCTGTCCTATCATAAGTTTGCCCGCATGGCCGGCAAACAGGGGCTTATGCTGCCGAAACCGGACCTGCTGGTGGCCGCAACGCCGCCTTTAAGCTCAGCTTTGCCGGCGATTAAGCTGAAGAAACACTTCGGGATTCCGCTTGTGCTGGAGGTGAGGGAACTCTGGCCTGATCAGCCCATTCAAAGGGGCACTTTGAAAAACGGGCTGCTGATTGGCAGGGCCAGAAAATTCGAAGAGCATGTTTACGGGCAGGCGGACCGGGTTATAGCAATAAGCCCGGAAATTGCCGCCGCAGTTGAACAGCGCGGGGCCGAACAATCGAATGTGGTTGTGATTCCTGAAGGCCCAGATGATCAGGGTCTGGTAAACAGTTATGAACAGGCGATGAAAAACCTGGTTCAAAAAGATAAAATTAAAGCAGCAAACAGATTATAGATAAAGAAAACGCAAGCTAGGGAGGAAAGTAAGATGGCAGGATCGCGGAAAGAGCTAAGGAAAAAGAAGAAGGCCACCGGTAAAGCCAAAATATTCCGTACCGTGGCGGCGATCTTAATTATTGTCGGGCTTGGTGTGTTAGGGTTTACAGTTTTCCAGCAGGTGATGGTCAATTACAGGCAGGCCCAGCTGCGCGATGCTTACGAGGCTACGGCCGGCTTCAGCCATATTAACCAGGATCAGAAACCGGAAGAGGTGATTATCGATGAGTGGCAGCCGATGAGGCTGATTATACCCTCCATCGATGTCGATTTAGTGGCCGTGGGCGGGGGCGATGTCTTTGACAAGGCCCTGCTCGACCAGGGCCCGACCCACTTCCAGATGAGCGATCTGCCGAGAACGGACGGCGGCAACGTGGCCTTCGCCGGCCACCGTGCCGGGCGCTGGAATTTCTTTTTGGATCTCGACCAGCTTGAAGAAGGAGACGAGATCTATTTAGATGTCGACGGCTACCGCTTTATTTACAGGGTTGAGTGGGTTGAGGTCTTCGACAAGTACGACTGGGGGCCGATCAATACCACCGATTATGCGGCGATTACGCTGCAGACCTGTGAACCGAAACACGTTTCAAACCCCGACTTGCGATTGATGGCCAGGGGTAAGCTGGATGATGTAATATACGCCCCTGTGGAGGCGCCGGAGGCGAATTAATTAAGCTGGAAGGCAGCCCAACAATGAGCTGCCGAACGGAATAGTCCGGAAGGGGGCGGGGCATCGTGCCCTGCCCCCGCATGGTAGGTCTGCAATCTACAACGGTGGAGGTTAACATGAAAACAGGAGAGGCCGAGGAAGCGGCAGCAGTAAAAGAGCGGCTCTGCAGGTTCTGCAGGACACCACTGGAAAATACCTTTGCCGACCTGGGCAGCTCGCCGCTGTCTAACTCCTACCTGCGGCCCGAAGACCTGAACCGGATGGAACCGTTTTACCCGCTTCACGTCTACGTCTGCTCTAACTGCTTCCTGGT
>SKOR01000047.1 GCA_007119965.1 Syntrophomonadaceae bacterium | reverse complement strand
TTCTGGCGAACGACCGGGCAGCAGTTCTGTCCCCTGAAATTGAAGCTGAAATCAACAGCCTGGTTAGCAGGGTAATAGAAAATAGCTGAAGCATCCGGAAGAAGGCTGCAGATCTGGCTGGTTGAACTAACAACAGAAAACAGGTATGGGAGGCCGATCATTATTGGTAAGAAATGATTATTATCTCAAGCGTATGGGATTGGTTAACCTGACAACCGGGCAGATGGAGCAGCTGCACCTGGCTACCCTCGATATCCTTGAAAATGTGGGGGTAAAGGTTTTTGAACCGGAAGCATTAGAACTTTTAGAAAGTGCGGGAGCTCTCGTAAGGGGGGAACTGGCGAAGATTCCGACCTGTTTGGTCCAACAGGCCCTGGAGACTGCACCCGGCAAAATAGCGATTTCCGACCGCAGCGGCAGCCTGGCCATGACCCTGGAGAAAGGCAGGATCTATTACGGGACAGGATCGGATACACCGTATGTCATAGATCTTGAAACAGGGAAAAGGCGGCGTGCTGTCAAACAGGATACAATTAACTCCGCCAGGGTGACCGATGCTCTGGAGCACATTGATTTTGTCATGTCGATGGCCCAGGCTTCAGATGTTGCCGAAACGAGGACAGATCGGCACCATTTTGAAGCGATGGTCTTAAATACAACCAAGCCGATTGTTTTCGATGCCCATGATCGGAAGGGACTGCAGTGTATACTTGAGATGGCAGCTATTACGGCCGGCGGGAAAAATGAACTGGTTGAAAAGCCTTTCGTTATTCATTACTCCGAACCGACTTCGCCGCTTATGCATTCTAAAAATGCCCTTGAAAAACTGATTACGGCCGCCGAAGAGAGAATTCCGGTTATTTATGTGCCTGCGGTCATGTGCGGGGCGACCGGTCCGGTTACAACAGCGGGGTCGCTTGTGGTGGCCAATGCCGAGATATTGTCAGGGCTGGTTATTCACCAGCTAAAGGCCGGGGGAGCTCCCTATATCTACGGTGGAGGAACCCCTCCTTTGAATATGATCACTACAGTCTGTTCCTACGGTGATCCCCAGCGGGACCTGGGCTGTGCTTCACTGGTCCAGATGGCGCATTATTATAACCTGCCCTCTTTTACGACGGCCGGCTGCAGTGATGCCCAGGTTTTTGATCAGCAGGCTGGGATGGAAGCCGGTTTTAACCTGCTTATTTCCGGCCTGTCCGGCGGGAATATGATCCATGACCTCGGTTACATCGGGGCCGGGATGACGACCAGCCTTGAACATTTAATCTTGTGCAATGAAGGGGCAGGGGCGGTTAAATACCTGGTCAGGGGTGTCGAACTAAACCCGACCACCCTGGCGCTCGATGTGATCGAAAAAGTTGGCCCGGGCGGCCACTACCTGAATGAGCAGCATACCATGGACAATTTTCGCAGCCAGATGCATTTTACTCAGCATTTTAACCGTAACAGCTTTGCCAATTGGCGGGCAGCGGGAAGCAAGAGCTTTGGCGACAGCGCCAATGACTACATAAAGGAATTGCTGCAGTGGCATGAGGTTCCCGACCTGGATCCTGCTGTAGAGAATGCAATTAAGGAACTATCCTGCGACAGCTAGAACAGGAAGGAACTGGATTGTTCCCCGCTTCATTGATATAATGAGATCATTACAGCTGCCCAGGCACTGCGCAGCGGTTTTCGTGGCGGTTTATAAAGACAAGTTAAAACGATTATTAAGGAGAAATATTAATATGCTTAAAGAACTGACAGTCGAAGAGTTTGTGCGGGAAGTTGCTTCATCTTCGCCGGCCCCGGGCGGGGGGAGCTTATCAGCCCTGGCCGGAGCCCAGGCCGCCGGTTTGTTGTCCATGTACTGTAACCTCAGCCAGAACCGCAAAAAACTTGGCGATATTGTAGATGACCTGCAAAGCGCGGGGGAAGAAGCCCGTTTTTTAAAAACCAAGTTGATTGAAGCAATCGATGAAGATACTGTGGCTTTTAACAAGGTAATGGATGCCTACCGTTTGCCCAGGGAGAGCGCCGAAGAAAAAGCAGAACGGAAAAAAGCGATCCAGGTTGCGGCGAACGAGGCCGCGGACGTGCCCCTGCAAACCGCCCGCGGCAGCCTGCGCGTACTTTCCATTATTGGCGAAGTTGCCGCCAAAGGGAACCCGTCTGCGATAACTGACCTCGGTGTAGCCAACCTGCAGGGCTTCTCAGGCCTTACGGGCGCCGGCTATAATGTGATCATAAATTTGGGGATGATCTCCGATCAGAAAGCGGTCGATGACTTCAGGAAAGAGGTCAATGCCATTATGGAAGAAGGAGAAAAACTGTTTAAGGAAAACCGTAGTTTAATTGAAAAGGAAATCTAAACCCCTGTCAGAAAGCTTGTTTTGAAAGGGTGATAAAAATGTCTGATCTGTACTCTGAAATCGACAACTCCACACTGCCGGGCTTCCTCTTTTACCCTCGCCGCCAGCACAACAGGCCTCCCGGGGGAGCTTTTGATCTGCAGGTTCCTGTAGAAGGGGATATTTCCATAACCTGCCGGGCTTACCCGGGCAGCGAACAGAAACCGTGGCTGCTTTATTTTCACGGCAACGGGGAAGTGGTCAGTGATTATGACAGCATAGCGCCCCTGTACAACCGGCGGGGTTTAAACCTTCTGGTTGCCGATTACCGCGGCTATGGGGCGAGCGGAGGCAAACCCACTTTTAAGGATCTGGTCAGTGATGCTGCCGTAATATTTGAAGATCTCCGCGGCAGGGGCGGTGAACTCGGCGGGCAAAACAGCTGGCTTTTGATGGGCCGTTCCCTGGGCAGCATCTCTGCCCTGGAGCTGGCTGATCGTTACCCCCAACAAATCAAGGGCCTGGTAATTGAGAGCGGCTTTATCAGTGTTGCGGGGTTGATCCGCCACCTGGGCCTTCCCTCCCCCGGAGACCTTACGCCGCTGGAAGAGGAGTATCGCAGGCTGACGGGCCGGATTCAACAGCCGGCCCTGGTTATCCACGGCGAACATGACCGCCTTGTTCCGCTTGAGCAGGGAAAAGATTTATTTGATACCCTGGGCTCGGAAAAGAAGGAACTGGTAGTCATACCCGGAGCGGATCACAATAATATTATGTTTGTCAATTCAAAAATGTATATTGATGCCATCGATAATTTTGTTTCCGGCTTGCCCGCGGAAAACTAAAGATTTATACGGAGGGAATAATATGCTGATCAAAGAAATTATGTCCACTGATGTAGTAACTGTTTCAACAGGCGATTCAGTTGAAAAATGTGCCAAACTGCTGCAGGAAAATGATATAAGCGGGCTTCCCGTCCTGGATGAATCGGGGAAGGTTGCAGGAATGGTTACCGAAGGGGATTTAATCAGGCGGGCCTCGCGGATTAAGGCGCCCGGTTACCTTGAGATCCTGGGCGGGCTGATTTACCTTGACAGCCCCAAAAAGTTTGTAGATGAACTGCAGCGGGCCATGTCTCTGGAAGCAGGTCAGTTAATGAGCACCAATGTCATCTCTGTCGGGCCGGAGGAGTCCATTGAAAATGCAGCGACCCTGATGGTGAATGAAGGTGTCAACCGGCTTCCGGTTATCGATGAGGATGAAAAACTGGTTGGTATCGTTTCCCGCCGCGATATCATGAAGCGTTTATACAGCAACTAGAAATTATAAGCGGTGGTGCTTACTTGATGGTTTCTAAAGGGGTAAAAGTTGCCCTGGCCGGATCCATGGTTAACTTTTGCCTTGGGATATTCTACGCCTGGTCTGTATTTGCAAATGGACTGATTAATGAGCTGGGTTGGTCGAAATCTGCGGCCATGACCCCATACACCATTGAACTGCTGGTATTTTCCATAGCGATGATCTTCGGCGGCCGTTTTCAGGATCGATTCGGACCACGCCGTGGAATAGCCTTCAGCGGGGTATTTACGAGCCTGGCCCTGGCGCTCTGCGCGCTGACAGCCTCCCCCCTCGGAGTTACGTTATCTTTTGGTGTTGTTTTCGGCACTGCTGCCGCTTTTGGGTATTCTGCAGTAACCCCTGCTGTGCTCAGCTGGTTCCCGCCCCGGAAAAGAGGCCTGGTGACCGGCTTTATATTGATGAGTCTCGGCGCGGCAGCCCTGGTCTGGGCCCCTGTCATTAACCTGCTGCTTATTAATGTCGGGATTATCAACACTTTTTTAATTTGTGGGGTTTTTTTGCTTCTGGCGATTACCGGTGCCTCGAGAGCGGTTGTTATGTGCCCGGCGGAAGAGGAACAGCCCGCAGAAAAACAGGAGCCTGCCGCGGAGATAACTCAAAAAAATGAAAAAATCTGGCTTACGGTAATCCGCAACCCTTCATTTCGGGTCATCTGGCTGATGATCGGCCTGTCAAGCGGGGTTGGGTTTATGCTGATCGGGCACCTGGTTCAAATCGCCGAGTTAAATTATAACGTCGCCTGGGGCTACCTCCTCGTCTCTCTATTTGCCCTGACCAATGCACTGGGCAGGCTGGCCGGCGGAGTGCTTTGCGACCGGATCGGTTACATTGGTAATTTGAGGGCGGCACTTTATACAATGATTTTTTCGATGCTGCTGTTCCTGAGCGGTCTGGGCTGGCCTGCCCTGGTATCTGCGACTGCTTTACTCGGCTTAAGTTACGGCAGCCTTTATACTTCTTTCCCCGTGATCGTTGCCGGCGTTTTCGGTTTGAAGAATTTCGGCATAAATTACGGGATGATATTTACCTCTATCGGTGTCGTTGGCAGCCTTGGCCCATTAATTGCCGCATTTCTGGCCCAGCTGGCAAACAGTTATTACCCTGCGTTTATCCTCGGAATAATCGCTACCCTGACCTGTTTTATCCTGGTTGCAGACCTGAAGAAAAAAACTGCCGCAGCCTGAAAAGCTGACCCCTGAAATTTTATAGGGCCGGGACCCGGACACCCGGGCAGGCAGAGTTTCTTGTTGATTGGCCATCTTCTGTGTTTGCCAAAACCGTTAAACTCCCGGTTGAAAAACATGATTTTTCACTGCAGCGTGCAGTCGCTTTATGTTATTATGAAGTTAAAGTATCTGTTCAAGTCTCCAGAGGAATCTGATCTGCAGGTTAGCTGAGCAGGTACAGGTTAAAGGAAACAGAAAAGGTTTTTATACTTGGAGGTAATAACGTGTCAAAAACATATAAGCTGACAATCATGGCTGCAGTTGTCCTGGCTATTGCTGCGGTTATGTTGATAACGAATCCCGGCATATTTACTCCGGCAGAAAATGAGCGGGACGATGTCGCGGATTTGGCTGATAATGGCGAGCCTGCCGGGGTGCCGGGCAGGGCAGAAGCTGAGTTTGCGCCTGCTGCCGACCCTTACGAATCTTACATGGAAGCCCGTGGGGCTGACAAACCGGTTGTTTTAAAATTCTATGCCCGCTGGTGAAGCGCCTGTGTAATGATGGAGCCCGTGATTATGGCTCTAAAAGAGCATTACGCAGATGATGTCGCTTTTATTGTGGCTGATCTGGATCATCCTGAGACGGAAAGACTGCTGGAAGAGTTCGATGTCTTTTATATACCCGCTTTCTTTTTTATCGATCAAAGCGGAAATGTTATTTCCGAAGAAGCGGGCACTTTCAGTTTTGAAGAAATGACTGCCCGGATAGACCCCCTGGTCGGTGAAGCCGGCCGGGACGCGGCGCTATCGCGCCTGGAGCACTTTTTTTCGGTTACGCTTCCGAATGTTGTCGAGCAGAGGTCTCTTGTGACCCTGGCCCTGGTTTTCTTTGGCGGCCTGGTTACCAGTATCAGCCCCTGTATCCTATCCATGGTTCCACTCCTGGTCAGTTACATCGGCGGTTATGGTGAGGGACAGCGGTCAAGAGGTTTTATGCTCTCTTCTTCCTTTGTTATCGGCCTGGCGGTCACCTTTGCTGTTTTAGGGTTTGTTGCCGCCTATTTTGGCCGGGTTTTCGGTCAGGTTGACGCAACCTGGTATTATATCCTGGCCGGCGTAGCCATTGTCATGGGCCTGCAGCTGCTCGGTGTTTTAAACTTTAACCTGCCGGGCCTGAAGCAGATGCCTGTTAAGAAAGCCGGCTTTGGGGGAGCAATGGTCATGGGCATGCTTTTCGGACTGGTCGCATCGCCCTGTGCCACTCCTGTCCTGGCAGTGATTATTACCTACGCCGCTGTACAGGCCGAACCGTTTTATGGCAGCGGACTGCTCTTTATTTATGGAATCGGGCACGGCATCCCCCTCCTGGCAGCAGGAACATTTACCGGGATAGCCGGTAGCATGCCCAGGTTTAAGAAATACACTCATTACCTGAGCTACCTCAGTGGTTTTATCCTGGTTGTCCTGGGCCTGGTCCTCCTGGCCTGGATCAACTGGCAGTAAACACGGGGGTTTGCCAGTGAAATATTAAGTCTGTCCAGGAAAACGCCCACTCCGGGTTTGAACCGGGCAGCAAAAATGCAAAGGAGTTGATCCCTGCAGATGGAAGTGAATATCCTTGTCGGAGGAGCGGCCGGTCAGGGCATGGATACGGTAATGAACTTGCTCGGGAAAGCCCTGACCAGGGAAGGGTACGGGCTGATTTATACCAAGGATTATATGTCCCGTGTCCGGGGCGGTCATAATTTTTCCCGTTTGCGTATTGCCGCCGGCAAACCGTGGTCTAATGTAGAAACCTTTGATATCCTGGTTGCCCTGAATGAAGAAACATATTACCTGCACCACGATAACCTGGCCCCGTCCGGGCGGGTTATTTATGACCCCCGGTTATTTGATCTTCCTGATGATGAAACCAGGGGAGTTTCTGTTGAGCTGGAGAACCTGGCCGAAGAAGCGGGCGGTAAGGTCATGGCCAACACCGTGGCGGTAGGAGCGCTGCTGGTTTTGATCGGCCTGCCCGGGACGGCCGTGGAAGAGCTGCTTAAAGAAACCTTTGCAGATAAGGAAGGGGTGGCAGAGGAGAATATTCTCGCCCTGAAAGCGGGAATGGATGCAGCTTCCCGCTTTTGCAGTTCCTGTTTTCCCCTGCCGTCAAAAAGCGAAGGCGGAAAGAAACTGTTTATTGACGGCAACCAGGTATTGGGTATGGCCGCCCTGGCCAGTGGCTGCCGGTTTTTATCAGCTTACCCGATGACCCCTTCAACAGGGGTGATGAATTACCTTGCGGGAAAAATGAAAGACTACCCCATTGTTGTAGAGCAGGCTGAAGACGAAATTGCTGCAGTAAATATGGCTCTCGGGGCTTCGTACACCGGGGCCAGGTCGCTGACCTGCACTTCAGGGGGCGGTTTTTCCCTGATGGTTGAAGGTCTTTCCCTGGCCGGGATGACTGAAACGCCCCTGGTAATTATTCTTGCCATGCGCCCGGGCCCGGCTACAGGCCTGCCCACCCGCACCGAGCAGGGCGATCTTGAATTTGCCATACACGGGGGGCACGGCGAATTCCCGCGGGCGGTGCTGGCTGCTACTTCGCATGAAGATGCTTTTTACAGGCTGAACAAAGCTTTTGAACTGGCCGATCGTTACCAGATCCCTGTCCTCTTCTTATCAGACCAGAATTTTGCCGACACTCATCGCACTGTTGAGCAGTATGATTTCAGCAGGCTTAATTATAACCGCTGCCTCGCTGAAGAGGGACAGTATGAAGAGCCATATAAGCGCTACCGCTTCACTGAAAGCGGTGTTTCACCGCGGGCTCTTCCCGGCCAGTTTGCTGACCAGGTCGTGCTGGTGGACAGCGATGAGCACGATGAAAACGGTAATATTATTGAAGGTGCTCAAGCCAGGCGGCTGATGGTTGATAAAAGAATGCGCAAGTTGACAGCGCTGGCAGAAGAAATGGATGAACCCGATCTATACGGCGATCCTCACCCGGACACCCTGCTCATTGGCTGGGGGTCCACATATGGCGTGCTGCGTGAAGCAGTTGATGCTTTATCTGCTTCTGGGGCCAAAACAGCGATGCTTCATTTCAGTGATATCTGGCCCCTGCCCCGGAAAAGGCTGAACAGCCTGCTGCCGGAAGTAAAGCTGAGCTGTTGTGTTGAAAACAATGTCACGGGCCAGCTGGCTTCAATTATCCGCCGTGAGACAGGGCATTTAATTAACCGCTCGATCTTAAAATATGACGGACGGCCCCTTTTGGCACATGAGATTATTGCGGAGGTGGAAAAAAATGCTGAAAGCTGAAGATTACCTGGTTGGCGAAACTGCCTGGTGCCCGGGATGCGGTAATTTTTCGATTCGGAATGCCCTTGCTTCTGCCCTGTCTGAATTGGAACTTTCTCCGCATGAGGTTTTAATCTGTTCCGGGATTGGTCAGGCGGCGAAAACGCCCCATTATATCCGGGCAAACGGCTTTAACGGCCTGCACGGCAGGGCTCTCCCGCCTGCTCTCGGCTCCCGTGCAGCCAACAAAAACTTAAAAGTGATTGTAGCGTCGGGAGACGGCGACAGTTATGGTGAAGGGGGCAATCACTTTATTCACAACATCCGCCGCAACCCTAATCTGGCTCATCTAATCCATAACAACCAGGTTTACGGACTGACCAAGGGGCAGGCCAGCCCGACCAGTGAACAGGGTATGATTACGGGAGTCCAGGTCAACGGGGTTGCAGCGCCGGCCCTTAATCCGCTTGCCATGGGCCTGGTTCTCGGGGCCGGTTTTGTAGCACGCTGTTTTAGCGGTGAAAAAGAACACCTTAAGGAAACTATCAAGGCGGCAATCAATTTTGAAGGCTATGCCCTGGTTGACATTTTACAGCCCTGCGTTTCTTTTAACAAGGTTAATACCTGGGGCTGGTATAAACAGAGGGTTTATTTCCCGGAAATTAAAGACCCGCAGGATTGGCCTGCGGCGATGGAAATGTCCCGGCAGTGGGGTGAAAAAATACCGCTGGGCATATTCTACAATCATCCCCGCCCGATCTTTGAATCTTCACTGCCGGCTTTGGAAGGCGAGCCCCTGGCAAGCAGGCCGTTTGACCCTGCCTCGATGAGCCGCGTACAGGATGAATTTTTATAGGAGTGTCTATAGCTTATGAATAAATTTATAGATCAGGGCGCGCAAGTCTGCCAGAAGTGTTCCCGCAAAGTTGCCGCAGAAGACGCTGTCTTTCACGGGATCAGAATGGGCTATTCAGCAGCCCATTTTCCTCTTTTTTATTTTGAAAAAGTCCCTCTGTGCCCTGATTGCCTGGGCCGTCAGAAAAAAGTGGAACTTTTTGAGAAAGGGCTGGCTCTGATTGCTTTGGGGATCGTGGTTTATTTCCTGGCGATCGGTTTTATAATAATGTTCAGCTAAGAACTGCAATAATAATGGAGGGCAGCTATGTTCTTTAACACATTCGGCAATAAAACTGTCAGAGAGTTGCGCAAAAACCAGGGTCTTACAGCACAGGAACTGTCACTTATAGCCAAGGTTAACAGCGCAATGATCCGGAAAGTCGACAACTATAAATTCAAAAATGTTCCCGACCCGCTGAAGAGCAAGATAGAACGTGTTTTAAGAGGCAAATGAAAGGCAGGAATTATCAAAATAATGTTGAATTAAGTTTCCTATCTGCCTAAACAAAACAGAAAAGAGGTGCCTGTATGGCCTATGAAACAATTCTCATGGAAAAGCATGATCATGTTGCAAGGATTACATTTAACCGTCCCCAGCGCCTGAATGCAATAAACAGCACCCTCGGCCTGGAGTTGAAGGAAGCTCTTCAAGAACTGGCCGACGACGAACAGGTAAGGGTTCTGGTGCTTACAGGCAACCCGAGGATCAGGGAAAAAGAGGGGCATCAGGAGATTAAGCACTGCTTTTCAGCGGGTTGGGATATGTCAGAAAGCACGCCGGTCGAGCCGGTTGTTGAAATGCTGGCTGCATATGAAAAACCGGTTATCGCCATGATTAACGGTTTTGCTCTCGGAGGCGGGTGTGAAATAGCCCTCGCCTGTGATTTTATCTTTGCCTCGGACAATTCAGAAATCGGCCTTCCCGAGATCAACCGCGGCCTGTTACCCGGATGGGGCGGTACGCAGCGCCTGCCCCGTCGTATCGGAATTTCCCGGGCCAAGTGGATGATTTTAAGTGGTGAAACTGTAAGTGGAAGTGAAGCAAAGGAAATAGGCCTTGTTGACCAGTTGGTCTCCAGGGAAGCTTTGGATAAAACAGTTTCAGATTTTGCAGCTGTCCTGGCAGGCAAGCCCCCGCTGGGTTTGAAAAAAATCAAGGAAGTGATTAACCGGGGCTCTGACTCAGACTTGCAAACCGGGCTGCAGCTTGAGCAGGAAGCGCTCGGCTTTTTACTGCAGACTGAAGATTTTCAGGAAGGCATAGCTGCTTTTATGGAAAAGCGGGTGCCTGAATGGAAAGGCCGCTAACCCTGTTATTATTGTAACTGCTCACGTCTCCAAAGCAATTCGGATTTTCGGGCAGATGCAAGCAAAGCAGATCCTTCTTTTAATATAACTGACATGACACGACATACGTTGAATAAGTATAAAGGGATGATCAACTTGTTTGAGTGGGAATGTCAGCACTGCATTAAGAAGTTCTATAGTTCTTACCCGGATAGAAACAGTGTGGAGATTGAATGCTGCTACTGCGGCAGGGATGTGAGCAATCCTTTTTATGGCACCGGGGAGCAAGCAGGGTGGGGAAGGCTAAAAAGCCAGGTAAACATACCCGGCGAGTCAAATAACCGGTAAGCCTTCTTAATTAACCGGAAGCACTTTCATTATGCAGGGCATTTGCCGGACCGGGACAGTTTGTTTCCCGTTGTCCGGTGTTGCTGATGTACATCTGTTATATCAGTTTGTGGTATAATTAGGTTGATAACCTCGTTTTGCAGGCTTATACCAGTAGTCTATAATACTGCTGATAATCCAATCGTGCAAAGGGGGGTTGTTTTGTATAAATACCAGTTACCAACAAGGGAGGCTCACAGCGGGTGGCAGAAAAAAAAGTTCCTTTTGATTATAAAAGAGAAAAGCCCGCAATAGAGAGAGAGAAGAAATCAAGTATTGTCGGAAGCTTAATTAAAATTACTCTTGCTTTTTTGTTTACCCTTTTTTTAGTCGGTGGAAGTGTGGCGGCGGCAGTAGTTTTCAACTATATTAATGAAGCGCCGCCGTTTGACGTTGCCCGGTTAGCTACAGTGGAAACATCTTATATTTACGATCACAGCGGGGAAGAAGTTATGGCCCTGCATGAAGAGCAGAACCGCATTGTCGTAGGCCTCGATGAAATACCAGACCACGTCCGCAAGGCTTTCATTGCCATTGAAGATGAAAGATTTTACGGTCATTTGGGCTTTGATATCATTGGCAGCATGCGAGCAGCCTATGCCAACTACGAGGCCGGGACCATCGTCCAGGGAGCAAGCACTATTACCCAGCAGCTGGCCCAAAATGCTTTTTTAACGACAGAAACCACTTACAGGCGCAAAATCCAGGAAATCTGGCTGGCTGTTCAGCTGGAACGGATATATGGTAAAGATGAAATCCTGGAACTCTACCTGAACAGGATTTACTTTGGCAATGGAGCTTACGGTGTCGAGGCTGCTGCACAGACCTATTTTGGCAAAAGCGTTGACAGCCTGAGCACGGCTGAAGCAGCTATCCTGGCCGGGGCTGTGCGTTCGCCAAATTACTACAACCCGATTGATAATGAAACGCAATCGCTGGAGCGCATGCGCATTGTCCTTTCAAGTATGAAAAGAAAAGATTTTATTACCGAAGTGCAATACCGGCAGGCCCTGCAGCAGGTTCATTTTTTTGCGGATCCTAAAGATCCGGATTATCCTTACCCGCATTTTGTCGACTATGTTGTTCACGAAGAATTGATTCGTATTTTAAGTGAAATTCCTTCGATTGGATCAAGGGAGGAAGCGTACCGGGCAATTTATACCGGCGGCCTGCGGATCTATACCACTCTTGAACCGGCTATGCAAAAGCATGTTGAAGAAGTGCTGGCCAGGACCGATCTTTATCCCGCGACGATTTACATGGATATGCCGCGCGTTAAGGAGGCCATCGCCGAACTGCCGGCCGGACGCGATTTGACCCGGGCCCAGCTGCAGGAACTGGTTGATGAAGAAGGCGGAGTGCCCCAGCCCCAGGCGGCAATTGTCCTGGCTGATCCCAATACGGGGCGAATTAAAGCCCTGGGCGGCGGCCGCGATTATCAGAAAAAGAAGGATGAGATGCTTCGCTTTAATACCCTCAGGCAGCCCGGATCGGCAATTAAGCCAATTATTGCCTATGCCCCTGCGTTTGAAGAAGGAACCCTGGCCGGAGCAGGTTCAACCCTTGACGATTCACCGTTCAGGGGTCCGCAGGGCTGGCAGCCGAAGAACTTCGATAACCGTTTCAGGGGCATGATTACGGCCAGGGAAGCGCTTTACTATTCCTATAATGTTCCCGCGGTTAGGGCCTTCCAGGATCTCGGGACACGGGTCGGGGTCGGCTATGCTGAACGGATGGGTATCTCGACTATCGGGGCAGCTGAAATTGATAACCTGGCCCTGACCCTTGGCGGTTTTACCCACGGGGTGACCGCTATTGACATGGCCCAGGCTTATGGCGTGCTGGCCAATGACGGAGTCAGGGTAGATTTGTATACCGTACAGCGTATTGAAGACCGGCACGGGGCGGTTCTCTTCGAACAGGACATAAACCCCAGGCAGGTTTTAAGCCCCCAGGCTGCCTTCCTGGTTAATGATATCCTGCAGGATTTCGTAACCAAATACCTCGGCCGCGCCCTGCAGATCGATCGGCCTGTCGCCGCCAAGACAGGGACTACTGAAAACTGGAAAGATGTTTACCTGGTTGCATATACCCCTAACCTGGTTGCTTCTTTCTGGATGGGCTATGACGAACCAAAAATGGGAGGGATTCAGCAGGGATGGCGTTATTCTACCGCTTTTCTGCGTGAAGTTTTCCTTGAAGCTTTTAAAGACCTGGAGATAAGGGATTTTTCCCGGCCGGGCGGTATAGTGCGGATGGAAGTTTGCGCCGAATCCGGCCTGCGGCCCATCGAAGGCTGCCGGGCGGCAGGCACGGTGCGCAGCGACTATTTTATTGAAAGGCACTTTTCGCACAGGTCCTGCGATATACACGACAGGTTTGATCCTGACCTGGAAGAACCTGAAGAAGGTGAAGAACCGGAAAATGGAG
>SKOR01000056.1 GCA_007119965.1 Syntrophomonadaceae bacterium | reverse complement strand
GGGAGAGTAGGTCCCCGCCAGGAAACTATTTAAAACGGCCTCCCTCGAACACAGGGAGGCCGACTCATGTACAAATAAGTTAAAAAGGTGTCTGACACAATTTTCACTTATTGGGGGTAAGAAATTCCTGGTTGATTAACGTCTTAATTTGGGGGGTATATATGTGCAGAAAAATATAAAAACAGAAGAATACCGGTTGACATGAAGCCGGGTTTGCTATTATAATTTAGTATCATCTTTCAAGATGGTAAGATTATCCAATTACTGACTGTCCGCAAAAAATCTGATCTTTGAAACGCCTTTACGACTGAATTCGATTTAAAGGGGGTTTGGTAACCAGGGGACAAGTGTACTGTTTGAAGCATTTTCTATAGGTTCAAACGAGAAATATTTCTGGTGTTTACAAAAATTAAGGGGGTTTCATAATTGAAAAGTAAGTTGGTAATGTTTCTTTTAGTAGCCTTGCTTGCGATCGGTTTCGTGGCCGGTTGCGGTGATGCAGATGATGATGCTGCAAATGGAGTGGAAACTCATACAATCGTAGGTCTTTTCCCACTGACAGGACCGTTAAGTACTTTTGGTGAAAACAGTTCGACTGTTGCCCAGCTGGCCGCGGAAGATGTGAACGCATGGCTGGAAGAAGAAGGGGCTGACTGGCGACTCCGTCTGGAGATTGATGATACCCAGACTGAAGGTCCTGTAGGCCTGCGTAAGATGCAGAGCTGGTATGGCGACGGCGTAGAATTTTTTGCAGGCCCCCAGGGTTCTGGCGTAGCCCAGGAATGCCTTGGTTTTGCAAACTCAAACCAGATTCTTTTTATTTCTCCTTCATCAACCTCACCCGCACTTGGCATTGCAGATGACTGGCTGTTCCGTTTCTGCACCGACGACCTTGTACAGGGTCCTGCTATTGCCGCAGCAGCTGAAGCTGCAGGTGTGACACACATTATTTTCAGCTGGATGGGCGACACCTGGGGTGACGGGGTACAGTCTGCAGCAGCTGGTTCTATGGAAGACAGGGGTATCACTGTTTACGAGAGAGAACTGCGCTTTGATCCCCAAAAAGAAGAATTCACCACAGATGCAGCACTGCTTGATGAATATGTTACCGACCTTGTAGAGCAGGGCGTAGCATTGGAAAACATTGGGGTTAACCTGATTTCCTTTGAGCAGGCCGCTCCTTATATGGCTGAAGCAGCCAACTATGATCAACTGTCGGAAGTAGTTTGGATTGGAAGTGACGGAACCGCTGTATCTGAAGCAATTCTGCAGCATCCAACCGCATCTGGATTTGCTTCAACTGTCAAATTCATCAACTCCATGAACCGTCCGGCCGAAGAAGTTGAGCAGTCTAACAAGGAACATGTCAGGGAGCATGTGCGGGAAGTTCTCGGACGTGACACCGATGCTTATTCCTATAACACTTATGATATTATTTGGGCAATGGCTCTTTCCATCGACGAAGTCGGTTATGATACCGTAGCAGTAAGAGATATTCTGCCTCGCGTAACCGATGAGTGGAGCCAGGTTTATGGCGCAAGCGGGCATGTCGTGCTGAATGAAGCCGGTGACCGTGCTTTCGCTGACTATGATTACTGGGTTCTCAATGATGATAATGAATGGGAAATTGTAGGTTATTATGATGGTGCATCAGATGTTATTAACTGGGAACGTGAAATATACTAAAAGCGCTTGGCGTTAAATAAACGGGGGTCGGGGTTATCCTCGACCCCTATTTAAGGTGGTGAGCAGGTGAGCGATTTACTGGTAGCAGAGAAAGTTACAAAGAAATTTGAAGGTTTGGTTGCCGTTAACGAAGCAAGTATAAAAGTTAAGGAAAACACCTTCACCATGCTGATCGGCCCTAACGGTAGCGGTAAAACTACTTTAATTAATTGCTGCACCGGTATCCTAAAACCGACTTCCGGTCGGGTAATGCTTGGTGATAAAGATATTACGGGGTGGAAGCCTCATCAGATTTATGATGTGGGATTTGTGAGAAGTTTTCAAATCCCTCTTCCTTTTATCGGTTTAACCGTGCTAGATAATGTATTAGGAGCAATGAGGAATGTTGGCGAATCTCCGTTTAAAGCTACAAAACATAGTTCCTGGATGGATCAGGAAGAAGAGAATATGGAACGGGCGCTTGATATCCTTGAAAAAGTCGGCCTGGAAAAACAGTGGGATCTACCCAGCGCTTCGTTAGGTGCTGCTCAGCTAAAAATGCTTGAAGTGGCTAAGGGGCTCTCCTCAGGAGCAAAAATTATAGCCCTCGACGAGCCGATTGGCGGTGTCGATACTGCGTCCGCGCACGAGATTCTTTCCCATGTTGATGCGCTGAAAAAAGAAGAAGGTCTGACCTTCTTTGTCGTAGAGCACAGAATTGATATCGCTGCACCTTTTGCTGATTATGTCTATGCCATGGATTTGGGCAATATAATCTCAGAAGGCCCTCCAAACCAGGTTCTTACCGATCCAAAGGTAATCGAGGTTTATCTCGGTAAGGGGGTCGAACCATGTTAAAAATAACTAACCTTAATTCCGGTTACGGCAAACTGCAGGTTCTTTATGATCTTAGTATTGAGGCCCCCGGTAAAGGGATTACTGTCGTTGTCGGTCCTAACGGTGCCGGTAAAACCACCCTGATGAGCTCTATAATGGGGATTGCTAAAGTAATATCCGGGGAAATTCTTTTCGAGGATGTGCCGATCGAAGGTGATTTAACCCATAACCTGGCGAAAAAAGGTATTTCCTATGTTCCCCAGATGGGCAATGTATTTGCTGAGCTTGCAGTTAGCGATAACCTGAATATGGCCGGTTACCTGATGACCAAGGAAGAGTCAAAAATTAAGGCAGAACAGATGTTGGAAATATTTCCGGTCCTGAAAAAATTCTATGCCCGCAGCGCCGGAACTTTGAGCGGTGGGGAAAGAAGAATGCTGGCTATCGCTATGGGACTGATGAAAAATCCCAAGCTGATGCTTTTAGATGAACTCAGCACTGACCTTGCCCCGATTATTGCTGAAAAAGTAATGAAGGAAGTAGCAAGGATGAGAGACGAGCTTGGCATTACCATCCTGATGGTAGAGCAAATGGCCAAGCGGGCCCTCGAAATTGGCGATACCGCTTACCTGATGGTAAGTGGCGAGGTCCGGTACGCAGGCAAAGCGGATGACTTGCTCCACGAACCTGAATTATGTTCCATGTACCTGGGCATAAAAGCCGGTTCGGAAGATGCAATTGCTGAAATTGAAAAACCGTCTACAGAAGGGAGTGAGTAAATCCTATGACACCTTGGATGGCAAGTGGTTTAGTTTATGCAAGTGGGCTGGCTTTAACAGCCGGCAGCATTACCTTGCTTTTTATAGTAACCCGTACGTTTAACTTTGCAGTTGCCAGCATGGCAACTTTCGGGTTTTATGTAGCCTATACAGGTGTTGCCTTATACGGTGGCCTGCCCTACCAGTATTATCCCCTGGTCTTTCTTTTTGGTTCTTTTTTGGGTATAGTCTGTTATTTTGGGTTAAACCGTCATCTGTTGCGCCGCCAGGCGGCTGAAATAACCCTGATGATGTCAACGCTGGGTTATGATTTACTTCTATTATCATTCATTCAAATGTATGCTGATTATCTGACCCACAGCTACGGGCTTTTCCCGCGCCGGGTCACCTTGAACACTCATGATTTTGAGCTGTTTGGAGAAAGAGCGGCAGCCATTATCCTTCCGGTAATTGCTATAGGGCTCTTAACCTTGCTCCATCAGTTTATGACTAAAACCAGGTTTGGTGTGGCGATGCGGGCTACAATTGAAAACCCGGTTTTAGCAGGCGCATCAGGGATTAACTCCGATCGTGTTTACATGGTGTCATGGATTATTGCCGGCGGGATGGCTACCCTCGGCGGAGCTTTTATGGCCATGGCGATGACCGGGACCCCGACCATGGGGATGTTTACAATACCGTTAATGTTCGCCGGTGCAATTCTCGGTGGTTTAACCAGCCTGTACGGAGGAATCCTGGGAGGTTTCATGATTGGCATGACCGAATATGCCGGAGTATTTTACCTTTCCCAGCAGCTTGGGCCATGGGTTCTTGGTTACCGGATGGCTATACCTCTCATTCTGATGGCTGCAACCCTGCTTTTATTCCCAAGAGGGTTAGCCGGTATTCCGCTTGGCAAAATAATAGAGAAGCGCTTTGGCAGGAAAAGAGGTGAAAGTGCATGACCACCGATAATAAAAGTTATTCTAATTTAGGCCTTAAAGATTTCTTCTTGAAAAGAGAAGTCATGGTCATTATAGTAATCCTGGCTTTGCTCACGTTTCTGTTTGCCAGCCGGGGAGTCAATATTATTTTAACTATCTTTATCGATTTCGCTGTTTTCGCCATCATCACGATGAGCCTGAACCTGGAGACCGGTTACACCGGCGTACCGCAGTTTGGGCGAGTAGCAGCTGTTATTATCGGCGCTTTTGCGGTTGGCGCAATTCCCGGTCGAATAATGGCCATGTTTATGGGTCTTCCTTATGGAGTGGAATATGCTTCCGATACCGTAAACTTCAGGTTAGTGCCTGAAATTAACCAGGTACTTGCCGGTAGCTGGCTTATATCTTTAGGGTTTTTGATTTTCAGCCTCTTTATAGCAGCCATATGCGGGGCGGCTATAGGCTGGCTTATATCACGCCCGGCTATCCGTCTGAAGGAAGGTTACCTCGGTATATCACTGCTTGCTTTTGGTGACTTCTTCATGTGGGTCGGTCACAACTGGAACGCCATGGTTGGTGGCAGCGTTCCCGTAAGTGTTCCCGATCCTTTCCGGATTTTCGCCGGTTCCCGTTTTATGGTCATTGTTTTGGTTATCTTTGTTATTGCTTTTCTGGTCTTTACATACCTGCAAAAGCTGCATAGATCGCCATTTGGCCGTTCCTTAAGAATGATCAGGGATAATGACCTATCAGCCGGAGCGGCGGGTAAGAATATCGTCAGCGTAAGAACACAGAGCCTGGTAATTGGTGCTGCTCTTGCTGCCGTAGGCGGAGGTCTATACGTGCTTTATGTTGGATCAGCTGCCTCTATTGGCTTTACAAAGCTGACCTTTACTTTCTGGCCCTGGGCTTTTATGATGCTCGGGGGAATTGGCAGTAACATAGGAGTCCTTCTGGGCGTATTCGTCCTTGTTATTCTAAGGACGATGATTGTTATTTTCCGCAGTCAGTGGTTTGGTTTCTTGCTGCAGATTGGCATTGATCCCCTCTGGCTTGAATTTACCCTGATGGGTGCGGTAATCATTATTGTTATTCTCTTTATGCCGCACGGTCTTGTTCCTGAAAAGGTTGAACCGATGCTTCCCAAAAGCAGGGTTAGAGCTGTTATGGAACGCAGGCGTTTAGCTAAAGAGCAGGGTAATCAAAGTTAAATTAACCGGTTACAGATAGTGGAGCCCTAAAGGGCTCCACTATTTTTGTACCTGCACAATACAGGCAGCGCCCGGGAGGCCAGTAGGTCAGACCCCGGTGCTGCTTTATTTTATCAATCTCCGGCCTGCTTCAGTAGGCAGCAGGCACCTGTTTTGGGGCCAGCCTGTTTGAGTAAGCATTGCGGACTGTTACCGCGGTTAAAACAATAATTCCCCCGACAATCGCCCACCTTCCGGGAGCTTCACCGATCACCAGGTAAACCCAGATCGGGTTAAGCAGCGGATCGAGGGTTTGGATCAAGACGGCGTCCAGTGCTGCTACAAATTTAATGGCGGTAGAGAATATGATAAAAGAAAGCCCGATTTGTAAGACTCCCATGTAGAGCAGGGTGATACCGTCAAATAAGGTGGGAACCTGTTGAAAGTAGAATGGGAAACAGATCAATACAGTTGCCAGGTTGCCCAGGATTACCGTTTCGATCGGGGATGCATCTTTTTGCATCCGCATGCAGAGGATAAAGTAGGACAAGGTCATTCCGCTGCCGACCGCCATAATATTGCCCCAAAGCCCGCTCAACGTGAGTCGATCAAAGAAAAATAAAAACATGCCCCCGATAACAGTGGCCACAACTATCCAGTCAAAGCGGGAAACTCTTTCCCTGAGAAACCATAAACCCAGCAAGGCCGTAAAGACAGGAGCGGTATACTGCAGCAGTATTGCATTAGCGGCTGTCGTCATCTTTGTGGCTGAAACAAACAGGATCATTGTAAAAGCGTAAGCCAGCGCTCCTGATACCTGGGGAAAAGACCAGGTAAACTGCAGGCGCCCGCGCATTAAGAGCAGCATAACAATTGCAGCTATAGCGCTGCGCATCCCGGCGATAGCCAGGGGGTTTAAGTCGATCAACTTAATAAACAGGCCGCTGGTACTCCAGAGGACTGCGGAGAAAGCGAGGCAGAGTAAAGCCTTATGGGGGTGCATGAAATCAGCTCCGGTTATTGCCCTGATCATTGAAAGGCCTCCACTACCGTGATCTCTGATGGCAAAGATTCTCGAACAATATACCATATAAAACATAAGAACCGCAAACCGACGATCCGGCGCGCCTTGCCCCCTGGCAATGATCACTATCAAACAGTACATGTAAACAGACCAGGCCGTGATCGGCCCGGTAACTTTTGAACGAGTCAGATCGATATGATAAAATAGCTTTGCGGTAAGTTTATAAAAGCAACAGTGAGCATGGAAAGGATAAGTGGAAAAGGTGGCCCGTAATTCAGTTAAAATCGGAATCGTAATGCTGGCAGCGTGGATTGTGCCGCTTATCGGACTCCTGCTCGCTGTAACAGGCCTGCTGCTCGGCATTTTAAGCCTGTCCGCCTCAAAACGGGAACTAGCCAGGGCCGGTATATTTTTAAACAGCCTCGGGTTAAGTTTATCTCTGATCAACCTGGCCGTCAGTATATACTTCCTGGCGTCGATTGATTTTGATCCCCAACTGCTCCCAAATCTTTTTTAATAAAAGTATCTGCTAACGTCTTCAAAGCAAAAATTAGCTTAAAGCTGCCGGAGACCTGCCGGTTAGCTGAGCAGGTCCAATTTAAATTGTAACTACCCGTTCTGCTTCCAACAAAAGATCTGAAATGTCATACATGTTGCTGACCAGGCCTGCCTGGTGTTTTTCTTTTAGCGCATAATAATCAAGACAGGTGCCGCAGACTAAAATCTGCACGCCCTTTTGTTCCAGTTCGGCAAGTTCTTCGGTTACAGGTGAATCAGCAATGCTCAGCTTAACCCCGGAATTCATGAAAACTATAGCCCCGGGAAGCTCTTCCCGCTTGGTCAGGGTGTAGATAAAGTTGCGCATCAGAATCGTGCCCAGCTCCCGGCTGCCCCGGCCCATTTCATCTGCAGATATAAAAAGCACTGACTGCCCTTCGCTTTTACCTTTTTGTGCAGGGAGTTCTTCAGCTGCCGGTTGACCTGTTTCCCCGGCAATAGTAACCAGGAAGTAGTTTGCTTCCTGCTGCCACTGTGCGTCACGGCCCTGCTTCCTGGCAAAACGGATCACATTTTCACGGGCTGTTTCGTTGTCAACAATGACGTTTAATTTCCTGCCGGGTTGATCCGACAGCGCTTTTTTTGTCATCAGGACAGGCTCGGGACAATTCAAACCACGGCAATCTACTTTTTTCATCCGGTTATTCCTCCTCAGAAAAGTTAAACCTGTATGTTGATCGCTGCCGCCATCGGAGGCAGGCAGCGAGTAAACTTAAAAAACCGTCCTGATTGCCGCCAGGAAGGGAGCCTTGTTTGCTTTCGCCGGCAGATTTCGTGCCGGGCCAAGTTACCCTGCCGCAAGTTTTGCGATATCCCTGAGAGCGCCGGTCAGGTAATCAATATCCGCCCGGGTCGTAAAATAACCGGGGCTAAGTCGCACCGTACCTGTGGGGAAAGTATGGATAGCTTTATGGGCCAGCGGTGCGCAGTGCAGTCCTGTCCGGCACAGTATGCCGTAATTGTTTTCCAGGATGTAACCAATTTCACCACAGTCTGTATTGTCCAGGGTGAATGAAACAATACATGAAGCTGAACCAGGATCCGCCGGGCCATAGAGCCTGATCCCTGAAATGGCCTGCAGTTGTTGATATAAATAAGCTCTTATCTCCACTTCATGCTCCCTGATTGCAGCAATGCCTGTTTGTTCAATGAAGGCCAGGCCTTCAATAAGCCCGGCCAGGCCTGCGTTGTTTAATGTTCCCGCTTCGAGCCTTTCGGGCATGCTTTCAGGGTGCAGATCTATTTCAGACTGGCTGCCGGTTCCGCCTTCGCGGAGCGGTTTAAGGTTGAGGCCCTTTTTCACATAGAGTCCCCCGGTTCCTGTCGGGCCCAGTAACCCTTTGTGCCCGGTAAATGCGAGCAGGTCCAATTCCAAGGCTCCGGTATCAATTTCAATTGTGCCCGCGGTCTGAGCGGCGTCCAAGAGTACCATAACGCCTCTTCGGTGCGCTGACTGAATCATCTTTTGCAAAGGAGCGATCGTACCGGTCACATTTGAAGCATGATTGATAACCAGGAGACGGGTATCCGCGCGGTAAGCTTCTTCAAGGAAATCAAGGTCAGGAAACCCCGTTTCGGAACAGGGAATCAGGGTCGTAGTAATTACCCCGTCACGCCGCAAAGTACCCAGCGGGCGCAGGACGGAATTGTGTTCCATTGACGTGTAAAGGACGTGATCACCTTTGCCCAGGCAGCCTTTAAGCGCAATATTCAGGGCATCTGTTGCATTTAAAGCAAAGATGATGCGTGACGGGTCCGCTACCCTGAACAGCCCTGCCACAGCTTCCCTGGCGCGGTATACCAGGCGATCCGCTTCAAGAGTGCGGGTATGACCTGACCGCCCGGGATTGCCGCAGCCCTGCCGCATCTGTATTTCAGGGGCTTTATAAACAGCTTCCGGTTTCGGCCAGGAAGTTGCGGCATTGTCAAAGTATAAATTGCTGTTACAGTTACCTGCTTGTTCAAAATCATTGATCAAAATGTATCTCCTCCACCTCGGGCACGCGTAGACCTATTTCCTCGAGCCTGTAAAAACCTTCAAGTTCCAGGCTGTTTTGCAGAAGAATCTCCCTGATCGCCGCTAGATCTTCACAGTGGCAGCGCATGGCTGTCCCGCAGCTTGAACTGATACTGCGCGGCACAGGAATCATTTTAAACGAATAAGGCTGAGTTTTGAGCACGCTCTCAGCCCTGATTGCATAATAAGTTGTCGGAAAAGTAATATAACAGCTTTCTGCCATCCGGTTTCCTTTCCATGTTCAAATTGAAGCACCATGTTGATGCCGGGATCCGGTAAGCGGAATTGAATTGTGCTGCATTCCTTATGAAATGAGCAGGGCAGCTGCGAACAAAAATATTTCGCTTCCCGGCCTCCCGGTTCTGAATTGTTTGGAGAGGACACAGAGCATCGTTCCTCTGCGCCTCTGATTCAAACCCGGATAACAGCTCTTCACTAACCTGGCGAACAACACTATTTAGTATCTGTACTGCTAACCTGCAGGTTTCAGGCAGCTCTAAGCAACTGTTTCGCTTACAGCTGCCTGTAGATCCAAATCCCCCTGGGGAGATGAACAGGGATACTATTTGTTTAAATTTAGCTTAAAGTCTTCACCATCTTCTTCAACAGTAACCTGCCAGCCCATTGAATTGGCGGCACGGCTTACATTATCCCTTGCTACGGCATTGCTCACAATTACAGTAACCGTGTCTTCCGGGGCCTGTTGTAAAGCCTGCCTGGCCTGCATCACAGGTTCCGGACAGGAAAGCCCCCTGCAATCTACTATCTCTGACATTATAAATCCTCCCGCTATTAGTCTATTTTACCTGATCATTCGGTTTAGTCAATTGTTCGGTCGCTAAGAAGCCTTTGCCTGTTCGCTATTTTGTGCGGTTGAACGTGAGCGAATCGCTGTATTTCCGAAACCGATTACAGTGAGCACAACCAGTGAAATAATTACGATCCACTGCCCGGCAGGCGACACACCGGCAGGGCTTCCTGCTAAACCAAAGTTATGCATAAAAGCGGCTCCCGCGGCCATGCCGAAAACGGTAATTAAAGCGTCACCCTGGCCTTCCCCGGTTAGAATGAGCTGGCGCATCGGGCAGCCCCCGGCCAGGACTGCTGCCAAACCTACTACGGTCATGCCGAGGAAGTTCCAGATGCTGTCTGAATGGGCAACCGGCTGGCCCGCAAAGCCGGGCATAAACTGTCCGGTGAACAGGTTGCCAATCAGGGCAATGACAAAGATCGCGGCTAATCCGTAAAACAGGTGGAAATCTTTGAATAGAAGAATATCCCTTATAGCTCCCATAGTACAGAGCCGGGTTCGCTGGGCCAGGACTCCGACCAGCAGGCCTGCCCCGAGGGTCAGGATCAAAGGCGCGCTCATTGAACCCGGGCCTTCTTCACTGAAGAAAATGAAAGCTGGAGCGGCAATGAGCAGGATAATAAGCACCACGGCCAGGAAGGGCCCTGCGTAACCGTTGACCGGGCTTTGTTCCTGGCTCCGGCCGAGGGTGAAACCTCTCCTGAGGAACAGTGTGCCCAGCCAGACACCGACTACGTACCCGGGCAGCGCCACGAGCGCATTCCAGTCACCTCCGGCCAGCCGCAGGACCATGCGCAGAGGGCAACCGAGGAAAATGAGTGCACCGGCCATCATCAGCATGCCGAGAGCAAAGCGCAGGACAGGGCTTGAGCCTCCTGTTGCTTTAAACTCCCTGACGTATAGCGCTGTTATAAAAGCGCCGATAACCAGGCCCATAATTTCAGGGCGCAGGAACTGGACAACAGCTGCCCTGTGCAGGCCTAATCCGCCTGCGATATCTCGAATAAAACAGGCAATACAAAAACCCATGTTAACCGGATTGCCCTGCATAACCAGGATTACCGCCAATAATCCGACGACAGCGCCGGCGATAATGATGAACAAACGATCTCGCATGATCAACCTCCTTGAATTGTTTAAAATATATATCTATAACATTATATTTGAAGTTCTGCCGCTTATTAAATACTGATTATTAATAGCCTTAAGCAGGCCCATTAAAATAACTGCTTGCAGCCCTGATCTATAAGAGAAGGATATTCAGACGATTTATAGAAGTTATGATGTTATGATTACAGCTAACATAAATTAATAAGTCAGGGTTGATAAACAGTGAAGAAGAGAAGTGCATACCGACAGGTACCTTGCAAAAATGGTATGTATGAACCTGCTTATGAACACGATGCCTGCGGCTTGGGCTTCCTGGTTAACATAGACGGGAAAAAAACATACACTATCATTCGGCAGGGTGTAACCATTCTAAAAAACCTGCTGCACCGCGGAGCAACCGGTGCCGATGATAAAACCGGTGACGGGGCAGGCCTGCAGTTTCAGATTCCGGATAAGTTCTTACGCAGAATCTGTAACGAAAATGGATGGGCGCTGCCTGCTCCTGAGTTTTATGGTGTGGGGATGTTTTTCCTGCCCAATAACCTCAAAGCGAGAGCTTTATGCTGCAGCACAGTCGATCAGTTAACTGAGCAATGCGGCTTGAAAATTATTGGTTGGCGAGATCTCCCTGTCAATGCCGATACTATCGGGGGGACAGCCCTGCAGGAGATGCCTTTTATCCGCCAGTGCATCATTGATGGAAACGGTATAAGCGGCGCAAACCTTGAACGCAAACTCTATATAATCCGCAAGCAGGCCGAACTAAAAACGAAGCTGGATTACAAAAAACCGGATATCTTCTATGTGCCAAGCCTATCCTGCCGGACCATAGTTTATAAAGGGCTGCTCATGCCCGATCAGGTGGAGATATTCTACCCTGATCTTGTTGACCAGGATCTGGAAAGTGCCTTTGTAATCGTTCATCAGCGTTACAGTACCAATACATTTCCTTCTTGGCCGCTGGCCCAGCCTTTTCGTTATCTCTGCCACAACGGCGAAATCAATACCCTGCGCGGAAACCGTAACTGGATGGCTTCCCGCGAAAGGGACCTGGAGTCAGAACTGTTCGGGCCGGACATAAAAAAGATCCTGCCTGTCCTGGAAGAGGAGGCCAGCGATTCGGCTAATCTTGATAACGCTTTAGAATTAATTTATAACGGCGGCAGAACTGTCGATCACGCCATGGCTATGCTCATTCCCCAGGCCTGGGGCGATAAGTATCCAATTGGCCCCGATTTGCGTGGGTTCTTTGAATATCATGCCGGTATAATGGAGCCCTGGGACGGTCCCGCAGCTATCGTCTATACAGACGGGAAGAGGGTGGGAGCGCTGCTTGACCGGAACGGTCTGCGCCCGGCCCGCTATACTGTTACCAGGTCCGGTTTTATGGTTTTTGCCTCTGAAACAGGCGTGCTGGATATCCCGCCGGAAGAGGTTGCCGAAAAAGGCGCCCTGCGTCCGGGTGAAATGCTGATGGTTGATCTCGACAAAAAAAGGCTGCTTAAAGACACAGAGCTAAAAATGCGCCTGGCCCGCCGCCGTCCTTACCGCCGCTGGACCCAGGAAAACCAGGTTACTATCCACGGCTTTTTTAATGCCATGGCTCCCCTGAAGGTAGATGAAGAGGCTCTTTTTGAGGCCCAGAAGTTGTTCGGTTACACGCGTGAAGACATAAATATGCTGCTCAAACCGATGGCTGTAGACAGGGCAGAGCCGGTTGGTTCAATGGGCGCCGATCAGCCGCTGGCCGTATTCTCTGAAAAACCTCAACTGTTCTTTTGGTATTTCAAGCAGCATTTCGCGCAGGTTACCAACCCGGCTATCGACCCTCACCGCGAAGAACTGGTTATGTCCCTGATGACCTTTATCGGCTGTGCCGATAACCTGTTAACTGAATCACCGTCCTATGCCCATTTGATCAAACTGAGTCACCCCATTTTATCTAATGAAGATTTAACCAGGCTCTGCAGTCTGGATGAGAAAGGTTTTATGAGCTCCAGGTTAAAAATGCAGTTTCCCGCCGGAGGCGACGGCAGGGTTCTTGAAGAGACCCTTGATCAGCTTTGCCTGATGGCCCGCAAGGCGGTGGAAGCCGGACACGGCCTGGTTGTTTTGACAGATCGCAACCTGGACCAGGGCATGGCGCCAATTCCTTCTCTCCTTGCCGTATCGGCTGTAAACCGCTACCTGGTCAGCCATCGTCTGCGTACCGGTATCGGCATACTGGTAGAAAGCGCAGAGGCGCGCGAAGTAATGCATATGGCCCTGTTGCTCGGCTACGGTGCCTCAGCTATTAACCCTTACCTTGCCTTTGAATCAGTTGCTTACCTGGCTGAAAAGAGTCTGCTCGGCAAACCGCTTTCACCGCAGAAAGCGATGGAAAACTATGTCAGGGCACT
>SKOR01000088.1 GCA_007119965.1 Syntrophomonadaceae bacterium | reverse complement strand
TTGGGGGCGGGCCTCGGCTTTACCCTGGCCCTGGTGGTTTTAGCTTTTGTTCGCGAAGTGCTTGGCCACGGGACTCTCCTGGGGCCGGATCCGGATACTGTTATTCAGCTTTTTGGTCCTAACTTTGAAGCGATGACAATTTTTGCCCAACCGGCCGGAGCCTTTATTGCCCTTGGTCTGCTGTTGGCTGCATTTAATATGCTTATGAAGCGCTTTAACATTTAACGGGTTATTGGCTGTGGTAACAGGCAGCCTCTTAACCCGGGCAGGAGGGTATTATGGAAACTCTGCTTTCAATTATATTTATCTACATCTTTGTAGAAAACTTTGTGTTGCACCGGTTTTTTGGAATCTGTCCTTTTCTCGGTGTTTCCAGGAAAATGGAAACCGCGGTCGGAATGAGTATGGCAGTGGTCTTTGTTATGACCATGGCCACCCTGGTAACATGGCTGCTCTATACATTTGTTCTTGTTCCATTTAATTTGGGTTACCTGCAGATAGTTACCTTTATCCTGGTTATTGCTTCGCTGGTTCAGCTGGTGGAAACTGTTCTTCGCAAGATCAGCCCGACTCTTTACCAGGGCCTCGGGATTTTCCTGCCTCTGATTACCACTAACTGTGCCGTTTTAGCGGTAACCCTGTTGGCTGTCCGAATGGAGTTTGCATTTATCGAGTCAATAGTATTCGCACTGGCAGCCTCAATCGGTTTTTCCCTGGCTTTGATTATTATGGCCGGGATCAGGGAGAGATTGGAAATGGCCAACATGCCGGATGTCCTTCAGGGTTCGGCGGTAACCCTGATTACAGCGGGTATACTATCTATCGCGTTTCTCGGTTTCCAGGGGATGCTATCGCTGTAAACATAAGATATTTAGTGAGGTGAGTTGAGCAATGTTATTTATATATGCAGTAGCTGCCCTGGGTTTGATTGGACTGCTTTTTGGGTTGGGCCTGGCCGCGGCGGCAAAAGTTTTTTATGTCGAAACCGATCCCAGGGTTGAAGAAGTTAAAGATTTACTGCCGGGAGCTAACTGTGGAGCCTGCGGTTACCCGGGTTGTTTAAAGTTTGCCGAAGCAGTTGTCAATGGAGAGGTGGAGCCCGATGCCTGCATTCCGGGCGGGGAAGAAGTTTCCAGGGAAATTGCCAATTTGCTTGGCAAGGAAGTATCGTCATCTACGCCCCCGCTGGCCACTCTGTTTTGTATCGGGGATGTTTACAGGGCAGCCGACAAATTTGTTTATGACGGGGTAAAAGACTGCACTATTGACGGTTCATTTTATGACGGTCATAAACAATGCAGCTACGGGTGCCTGGGTTGGGGCAACTGTGTCGGAGCCTGTCCTTTTGATGCTATACATATGGGTTCGCACGGCCTGCCGGTGATCGATCCGGAAAAATGCACCGGCTGCGAGTTGTGCGCTAAAGAATGCCCCCGCGACCTGATTCAGATGCTGCCCCGGGGCGAAGAAGGCTACCTGGCCCTCTGCACTTCCCAGGATCGGGGTAAGACAGTATCCAAGGCCTGCGAGGTGGGTTGTATCGCCTGCAAGGCATGCGTAAAGGTTTGCCCCGTGGAGGCGATCGAAATGGATGGCAAGCTGGCCGTAATTGACCTTGATAAATGCACAGATTGCGGAGATTGCAAAGAAAAATGCCCGCCGGGCACTATCCACAGACGCTCGGCAATCCCAACGGAAGAAGATGCCAAAGCTGCCGTCGCTGAAAAAGAAAAGGAGACAGCTTAAAGTTGAGGGGCTTTTGGAATCAGAAAACCTATTAACCAGGACCGGCAGAATCAGTGACCTTAAATATTGCCAGGGGTTTCCTGAAAGCAGCAAACCCGATGAAGAGCGATTCTTTAATATTGCAAAGAGTTCTGTTGGAGAATGCCATTAATACCTTCTGAACTCATTGCCGAGGTAGCTGATAAAATGAAAAGTCAATGGTTGAACTACATCGGTGTGACTTTAATCCTATTACTATTTTGGGTAGCCGTCAGCGGCTCCCTTCAGTGGCCGCAGCTTGTGGTTGGCTTAGCAGCGGCCATGTTCGTTACGTACTTTAACCGGAACCTGATTATATCCCCTGATGACAGGCCTCCTGTCAGGTTGCAGACAATAGCCTGGCTGGTCGGTTATTTTTTTAAATTGATAATCGATATTGTTAAAGCAAATTTTCAGGTAGCCTGGCTTGTATTACACCCGAAGATGCCAATTGAACCAAACCTGGTCGAATTGGAGGTCAATATTGATCGGCCTGCCAGCAGGGTGCTGCTGGGGAATTCAATCACGCTTACTCCCGGAACGCTTACCGTTCTTGCCGATGATGATAAATACCTGGTTCATGCCCTTACCCTGCAGAGCGGAGAAGCGCTGCAGCACTGGCCGTTGATCGAAAGGTTGAAACAGATGGAGGTTGATAAGCCTTGAATTTAGGCTCGACACTGGATTACCTGTACAGCCTCGGCGCGGTTTTAGTGATGTTAATGATCTTTATGTCACTGGTCAGGGCTTTAATCGGCCCGACAGCCCCTGACCGGATTGCGGCAATTAATATTATCGGGACAAAAACACTGATAATCATAACGCTGATTGCCCGTATTTACGGGCAGGAGTATTTCTTGGATATTGCCATGATCTATGCTTTAATGAGCTTTATCACCACCATCGGGGTGGCGAAATACCTTGAGAAAGGGGCCCTGGACTGATTACTGCCTGGATGGATTTAATAATTGATATTATTTCAATAATCTGCCTGATCGGCGGCCTCTTTTTCCTTTTTGTCGGCACAGTCGGTCTGCTGCGTTTTCCCGATGTCTATAACAGGCTGCATGCGACGACCAAGTGCGACACTCTGGGGGCCGGCCTGCTACTCCTTTCCCTGGCCCTGCAGAGCAGCTTGTTTGTAGGGATCAGGCTGGGCCTGCTGATTGTGTTTATCCTGATCACAAACCCGACTGCAGCCCATGTAATAGCCAGGGCTGCTTATAGAATCGGAACAAAGCCTATTGTGAGCAGGGGGGGATCAGATGACCGAAGTGCTTAATGTCCTCCTGCTCTCATTTTTAATTGTTTGCGCAGTCGGGGTCGCCTATATTCGCGACCTCTTAAGCGCGGTGATTCTCTTTTCATCATTCGGCCTGATCATGGCTATCATCTGGCAGCAGTTGAGCGCCCCCGATGTGGCCATGGTCGAGGCTGCCCTGGGAACAGGGGTGGTTGCCCTGCTTTTAATTGCAGCGATCAGTAAGACTAAAAGAGCCGAGTAATCCGGCGCCGGGGAGGTCTGAAAAGATGTTCTATATCCTGTTTGCCATATTTTTAATTATTGTAACCCTGTTTCTCAGGCTTATAATCGGGGTTGAGCCCAGGACACTTGTGACCTTATACCTGCTGGGTTTTATTATCTTTTTACTCAGTTTTACAGTAGCCGAAATGCCCACTTTCGGTTCTCCGGACAACCCTGCTTTTAATGAAGTGCCCAGGCGCTACCTGGAACAGGGAGTGGCTGAAACAGGGGCGGTGAATATCGTCAGCAGCGTAATCATCGATTACCGCGCTTTTGACACCCTTGGAGAAGCTACCGTTTTATTTGTGGCTATCGCCGCCGTGATTGCCACTCTCAGATCTCACTAGGTCCAGAGGAGGAAAGATCCCTATCGATGATCAAATAGTCCGTATTACAAGCCGTTTGGTCGTTCCCTTTATCCAGGTTTACGGGATCTACGTTATCTTGAACGGCCACCTTTCCCCCGGGGGCAGTTTTTCGGGCGGCGCTATCTTCGGTGCCAGCCTGGTCCTGCTTGCCCTGTCTTTTAACCTCGAGGCGGGGGCCAGGCAAATTCCGCACCATGCTGCTTCTCTCCTGGAGAGCGGCGGTGCGTTGGGGTATGCCCTGACCGGCCTGGTTGGTGTATTTGTCGGCAGCAGCTACCTTGCCAACCGGATTGCCGGTTTTCCCATGGGACAGCCCGGGGAGCTGTTCAGCGCCGGCGCAATCCTGGTTATCACCGTATTTGTCGGGATCAAAGTGGCCAGCACCATTGTTACGCTTTTTTATTACATAATCGAGGGAGAGAAATAAAGTGGAAACACTGGGCGGAATTATCGATAATTACTATTACATGGTTGCTGTGATCCTTTTTGTGATCGGCATGTACACTATGCTCACCCATTCGAATATGATTAAAAAAGTGATTGCCATGAACATCATGGATGCTTCCGTATTTCTGATGTTTGTTTCAGTTGGTTATGCACATGGCTCTCAGGCTCCGATAATCAGGGAAGGCGCAGAGATCTTCTATGCCAACCCGCTGCCGGGCGCGCTGATCTTAACCGGAATTGTTGTTGCGGTCAGTGTTACCGCCTATGCTTTAAGCCTGATTGTAAAAATATACCGTTATTATGATACCTGTGATTATGATGAAATATGCGAGATAAGGAGCCAGGAGTAGTGGGGGTATCCGAACATTTTCCGGCCTTAATTGTAGTTATTTTCTTTATTACCGCTTTTATATCTCCCCTGCTTTACCGCTGGGGCAGGAAATTTTCTGCTGCATTGGTCATAGTAACTATTGCTGCAGCCCTGGGTATGACTGTCTCACTGCTGGTGACAGTTCAGCAGGCTGGTACTGTTTTCTACCACATGGGCGGCTGGCCGCCTCCCTGGGGTATTGAATTCAAAGCCGACCCACTGAGGCTTTTCATGTTGTTGGTTGTGATCAGCGTAAGCCTGTGGATTTTCATTTTTGCATTGCGGGATCTGCAGCATGAGTTGAAAAAAAGGGTAATCGGCTGGTATTACACGCTATACTCTATCCTGGTTGGTTCCATGGCCGGCATTGTTTTAACCAACGATCTTTTTAACCTGTTTGTTTTAATGGAGATCTGTGCAATATCGGCCTGTGCAATTATTTCGATCAAAGAAGACAGGGAGTGCCTGGAAGCCAGTTTTAAATACCTGATTTTAAGCGCTATGGGCACAGGCTGCTTCCTTCTCGGCGTGGTTATGCTTTATATGGCAACAGGCTATCTTAACTACAGTTTTTTACACCTCGAGCTGGCTGAAGCTTTTAATTATTACCCGCGCAATATATTTACTGCAGCAGCTTTATTTATTGTTGCCTTCGGGACAAAAGCTGCTCTTTTCCCTTTACATGTCTGGCTGCCCGATGCCCACGCTTCGGCCCCTTCTCCTTCAAGCGCCATGCTTTCCGGTGTAGTCATAAAAATTTATGCTTTTGCCCTTTTCCTGATGTTCTACGAGGTTTTCCCCCGCACTTTGCTGGAAGCTATCCCACTGAATGAAATAATTTTATGGCTGGCAGCGCTGGGAACCTTGTTCGGTTCTATATTTGCCATGCTCCAGTCAGATTTAAAAAAAATGCTCGCTTTTTCCAGTATCGGACAGATTGCCTATATCTTCATGGGCATCGGCCTCAACCATGAATCAGCCCTGGTCGGCGGTTTTTATCATATCATGGTTCATGCTGTAACAAAGGCAATGCTTTTTATGGCTGCAGGTGTTATTATTTACTCTACAGGGGTCCGCGATATTAAAAAATTGGCCGGTATCGGGCGCGTCCTGCCCATAACCATGATCGCATTTACGATTGGCAGCGCTTCCATGGTTGGTATTCCCGGGACAGGCGGCCTGATCAGTAAGTGGTTTTTAGCGATCAGCGCCCTGGAAATCGGCCGCCCGGTATTTGTTATAGTAATCCTGGCCAGCAGTCTTTTGAATGCTATCTATTACATGCCGATCGTGATCAACGCTTTTATGCAGCAGGAAGACTTCAAAAAGGATATAAAGCCTGTCCCCAGGGTTATGCTGGCCTGCCTGGTGATTGGAATGATTTTTATAGTTATTTCCGGTTTTTATACGACCCCCGTGGTTACATTGTTAGAGCAGGCGTTAGCGCTGTATTTTTAAGAAAAAAAAGGAATTTCTTACTGCCGGTTGAAATATTCAGGTAGCGGTGCTTCTAATAATGTTTTATCTGTTCACGTCTCCAAAAGGACCCGGATCTTTTGCCAGTTGTAAGTTAAGCAGTTTTTTCCGGTTCTGAAGAGCAGTGGCAATGGCCGGTTAAACCACGGCTTTTTACCGGCCGGGCTGCCGGATGAAGCCTGCGATGCGCAAGCCAGGAAAAGATTTGATCAGGAAGGTGGCAAAAAAATCGGTGCAGCGGCTTCCACTGCCTGCGACGGAGAGGCCGAGAAATGTCTCACTTACAGCTGCCGGAGACCTGCAGGCTAGCTGATTAGCTCAGTAGATACAAAATAATTAATGTATCCCGGAGGTGGGTGTATTGGCCCAGGCAACAGTAATTGCTATAATGATCGCGATCGTAGGGTTCCCGATTCTAATGACCCCTGTGATTATGTATTCATGCCGGTTTTCGGAAAAACTTCGCAATACCCTGTCAATTATAACATCGGCCATAGTATTCGTGCTTACATTGTTACTATATCCATTTGTAATCGATGGCGGGGAGATCCAGTTTACGCTGTTTGAGGTTTTGCCGAATCTCGAAATATCGCTGCGCCTGGACATTTTAAGCTTTTGCCTTGCGGTCCTTGCTTCTTTCATCTGGTTTTTATGCACTGTTTATTCCCTCGATTACATGGCTAAAGAGCATGCCTGCGGTCGTTATTACCCCGTGCTTATTTTTACCCTGGGCAGCTGCCAGGGGATCTTTTTTGCTGGCGATCTGTTCAGTCTCTTCGTTTTTTTCGAGTTGATGTCCTTAATTGCCTATATCCTGGTTATTCATGAAGAAACAGAAGAAGCCCTGAAGGCAGGCTACAAATACCTGGTTATGACCATCATCGGCGGCCTTGCCCTTTTCTTTGGTATGATCATCATCTTTGAGCTCGGTGGAACCGTTTCCCTGGGTGTCGGAGTAATCATAGAAGAGAGTTCAGCGCTGGCTTTTTTGGCATTTATCTGTTTTTTAATCGGCTTCGGCATGAAAGCGGGGATGTTTCCCCTGCATGTCTGGCTGCCTGATGCCCACCCTGTAGCGCCTTCTCCGGCCAGCGCCCTGCTTTCCGGAATCATGCTTAAAACCGGTGCTTACGGGCTGATCAGGGTGATCTTTCACGTCTTTTCTCCCGAGCTGATGAAGAGCAGCGGCTGGGATCTGGTATTGAGTGTTCTCGCTGTTATTACCATTTTACTTGGATCGGCGGTGGCCCTGACTCAAACTGATATCAAGCGACGCCTGGCATATTCCAGCATCAGCCAGCTTGGTTATGTCCTGCTGGGTCTCAGCATATTAAACAGCAACGCGGTGATCGGCGCGGTATTTCATATTTTTAGCCACGCTTTTATGAAGAGCGTCCTATTCCTTGCCGCCGGTGCGATAATCTGGAACACAGGCAAACGCCAGATCGCTGATTTGAAGGGTATCGGCAGAGAGATGCCTGTTACCATGGGCTGTTTTTCGGTTGCTGCCCTGGCCATGATCGGCATACCGCCCCTGAACGGGTTTTTAAGCAAATGGACCCTGGCCCTGGGGGCTCTCGACGCCAATATGGCAATCTATGTATTAGTGCTCCTGATCAGCAGTTTGTTAAATGCCCTTTATTACCTGCCTATCATAATCCCGGCCTTTTTTGAACTGCCGGACGGAAACAATCATGATCACCAGGAAGATCATGCGCACCAGGAACTGCAATTCAATATCCGGGAAGCGACACCGGCGATGCTTTCAGTAATGATAATATTGGCCCTGTGCACTTTTATCTTCGGTTTAACACCGAACAATGTTGCCTTTACCTTGTCACGCCTGACTTCAGAGTTTTTACTGATGGGGGGCTTCTAGTTGTTCGCTGCCGTTCCGGAACATAGTTTGCTAACCGGACCGCTTTACTACTCAAGCTTACCCCTGTGGATTACCATGATCCCCATGTTGGCCGGGATAGGTATCTATTTCCTTAAAGACCACTGGGAGGCGGTACGCAAGGGGGCTGCTCTAGTTGTTTCATTTTTTGCCCTGGTTGGAGTAATTCTCCTATTTCCCTACAGCCTGACCGGTGTTGTCAGCTACGATTTAATTGATTTTATGCAGATGGGCCTTTTTTTTGAAGTAGATCTAATCGGCTGGATATTTTCTTTTTTAATCACTGCAGTCTGGTTTCTGGCCACGGTTTTTTCATTTGCCTATATGGATTTGGAACACAACCGTCGCCGCTATTACAGCGTTTTGATCTTTACTCTCGGGGCAACCCTCGGTGTTGTCATGGCCGGAGATTTTTTTACCCTTTTTCTGTTTTTTGAATTGATGACCCTCAGCTCATTTATTTTGGTTATTCACCAACAGGATGTTCAGTCAATGAAAGCCGGTATTTTGTACCTCTACCTGGGCATTTTTGGCGGGCTGTCCCTGCTTTTTGCGATTATGATGCTGTTCAGCGCGACTGGTTCTGTTGATATTGCCCCGGCCCTGGACTTGCTGGGTACCCAGCGGACGGCAATCTTTGTCTTTTTCCTGATCGGTTTTGGGATCAAGGCCGGTATTGTGCCTCTGCATATCTGGCTGCCCCAGGCCCACCCTGTTGCGCCTTCCCCGGCCAGTGCCCTGCTGTCGGGGATTATGATTAAAGCAGGGGCTTACGGGATACTGCGGGTTTCCCTGATCCTGTTTTCTGCTCCCGGGGAACTGTCTGCCCCCGATGCCTCGTATATGTTTATAGTCGGTAACGTGTTAATGTGGATCGGGATAGTTACCATGCTGGCCGGCGCTGCCATGGCCCTGCTGCAGTCCAATATGAAAAGAATTTTAGCCTACAGCAGCGTCAGCCAGATGGGCTATATTGTCACAGGCCTCGGTGTAGCAGCTTTTGCGGGTATCGAAGGAGGGATGGGCTTTGCCGGCGCTGTTTACCATGTTATCAATCATGCTTTCTTTAAAGCAGGCCTTTTTATTATGGTCGGGACCATCTATATTTATACCCATGAACTTGAACTGCCCCGCCTCGGCGGAATGATAAAAAAAATGCCCCTGGTGGCGGCTACTTTTATCATTGCCGCTTTTGGCATTGCCGGGATCCCCGGTTTTAACGGTTACCCCAGTAAAACCCTGGTGCACGATGCCCTGTTGATTGCTTTCAGGGACTATGGTTTGATTAGTATCAATGTTGCGGAAAAAATATTTGTCCTGACCAGCGCTTTAACAATTTGTTACTTTATTAAATTATTCAGGGGCGTATTTTTGGGTCCCGTACCGGAAAAACTCGACCGAGATTACAAGCTGCCTTTTTCGGTTAATGCCGTGTTAAGCAGTTTTGCACTGATTATTATCGTTATTGGTCTTTTCCCGAACCTGATCCTGGAGCGGGTCCTGGTCCCGGTTGCGGAAACCCTTAAATATGAAGGTTACGCCATGGATCATTTGTATCATTTTCATTTCTTCGAATGGCATCCTATTGAAGCGATGATAATCGTGGTTATCCTGGCTGTGATTATTTATATCCCGGCAGCTTACAGGGGTTGGTTCGACTGGAAACCCCCGTGGTGGTTAAGCGTTTACGCTTTGATCTATCAACCGGTTACCTACCGCCTGATGGATGTCACCTGCCGGGCCGGTGTCATGGTTGACTCTTCTGTTGACAGTGCTTATAATCGATCCGGTAGTGCGGCAAGGACCTGGTGTAATTATATTGGCAATTTCGATTCGGGCCTGGATCGATTTTATGAAACATCTGGCAAAGCAGCCCGCAAGCTGGCTGATCGTTCGACTGATATGGATTCCAGGCTCGATGACTTTTATGAAAAATCTGGCAAAGCAGCCCGCAAACTGGCTGATCGTTCGACCGACATGGATTCAGCTTTGGACGATGCATATCGTAAAACTGCGGAAACGGCAAAAAAAATGGTTGACCAGACTTCGAAAGCAGAAAGCAGGCTTGACGGAGTCTATGACAGGGCCGGCAGGAAGACCAGGGAAGAGATAGAGAAGAGGTTGTCCGAAAAAAGAGAGAAAACAGGGCGGTTTGATCCAGCCAAGTGGACAACTAAAAATTTAAGTTTCGACACCCTGCTGTTGGTTCTGGTCCTCAGCATTGTCCTGCTTGTAATTTTCTACTTTGGGCGTACTCTCTAAGAGGAGAATATTTTGGCTGAAACAAACCATCCTAAGGCAGCGGATACCGGAAACGAAAAAGCCGGCACAATCTTCCGGGTTAATTATATTATACCTCTGGTGTTGATTATTGCCCTGGTCGGCTATACTGTTTTCCGGGGCCTCTCCCCCGACGATCTGCACGTGGCTTATAAAATAACTATGGATACTACGGTTGAATTGCGGTTTAGTGAAAGCGATACCAGGCCTGCAGGTCAAATTGAGGACGAAGTATTTGCTGAAATAGAGCGGCTTGAAATGCTTTTCAGCCGCTCCACAGAAACAAGTGATGTCAGCCGGATTAACGCTTCCGCAGGAGAGAAACCGGTTCAGGTCAGCGATGAAGTGCTCTACGTTACACGGAGGGCTGTTGAATATGCTGAAATGACCGATGGCGCCTTCGACCCTTCTATTGCCCCCCTGATCGACCTGTGGGGCTTCCTGGGGCAGGAATTCAGGGTGCCTTCAGGAACCGAGCTGAAGGAGGCCTTGCTGCTGGTTGATTATACGATGATCGAAATTGACCGGGGAAGTTCTGCGGTCTTTCTTCCGCAGGGGGAAATGGCCCTGGAACTTGGCGGTATAGCCAAAGGGTATATTGTTGACCGGGCGCTGGAAATGCTGCGCTCTGCCGGGATAGAACATGCTTTTGTCAATGCCGGTGGCGATATCGGCCTGATCGGAAGTAACCCCGAAGGTGACCCATGGCGCATCGGCGTTCGCCATCCCAGGGATCCCGATACAATTATTGCCGTATTTTCTGCTGAAGGCGGATCAGTTGTAACCTCGGGCGATTATGAACGTTCCTTTGAAGAGGACGGCATTAAGTATCATCATATTCTTGAGCCTGAAACAGGCCTGCCTGCCCGCGAGCTGGCCAGCGTAACGATTATGGCCGAAACAGCAATCGAGGCGGATGCCCTTTCTACGGCTGTCTTTGTCCTCGGCCCGGACCGGGGCCTGGACCTGATAGAAAAAATAGATACTGCTGAGGGGATCCTGATTACCCCCGCTATCGATATCCTGGTCTCCAGCGGCCTAGATGGTGCTCTGGAATTTGACCGTTAAAAGCAGGAAAGGATTAAATAGATGCAGCAATCAGATTTAAAACTGAGAAACCGTTTAAATTATTTAACTTACCTGGCAGTGCTGATCACATTTGCCGTAGTTATTCATACTGTTGAAGCAGCCCTGCCCCTGCCAATGCCCGTCCCGGGCGTCAGGCTGGGCCTGGCTAACGTGATTACCCTTTTAACCCTGGTTTTGTTCGGGCTGCGCAGCGGCCTGCTGGTTGCAGCTTTACGCTCAGTGCTGGGAAGTCTCTTTGTTGGCGGGCTGTTCGGCTTCGGTTTTTGGCTCAGTATAACAGCAGGAGTGGTCAGCTGCCTGGCCATGGGCCTGGTCCTGCTCCTGCAAAAAAGAGGGTTGGTCAGCCTGGTATCCGTAAGCGTAATCGGCGCTGCTGTGCATAACCTGACCCAGCTGGGCCTGGCCAGCCTGATTATCGCCAACCCGGACCTCCTGATGGGGTACTATCCTCTGTTGCTGCTTCTTTCCGTGCCGACAGGACTGTTTACGGGGATTACAGCCCACTATCTTGAAGGTGTGACCAGGCGCATGATTATTAAATCAGGGCCGGGTGCCTCTCCATGAGCCTGATTCTGGCTTCTGCATCCCCGCGCCGGGCCGAACTGCTGCGGCAGGCCGGTATTACTTTTACGGTCGTGAAGCCTGGCATGGAAGAAAAACCGGATTACAGCCTGCCGCCCCGTAAAATGGTTCTTGCCCTGGCCCGTGAAAAAGCCTTTGCCGTAAAAGAAACCCTCGATCGGGGAATTGTCCTGGCCGCCGATACAGTAGTTTATTACCGGGGCCGGGTTTTGGGCAAGCCTCATGATACGGAAGATGCCCGCCGCATGTTGAACCTGCTCAGCGGTACTGTTCATGAAGTCCTGACCGGCCTGGTTTTGGTTGACGCCGCTTCCGGTACTGAGGAAAGCGGCGTTTCTGTGACAAAAGTCTGGATTAAAAAACTGCCGGAAATAACGATCAACGCCTATGTCAGCACGGGCGAACCTTTCGATAAGGCCGGCGCCTATGGCATCCAGGGCAAAGCTGCAGTATTTGTGGAGAAAATTGAAGGCTGCTATTCCAATGTGGTAGGTCTGCCGTTGAGCCTGCTTGATGACTTAATGAGAAGAATCGATTCTGAGGTATAAAAATCAAAAATTTCCTTAGCGGAAAATTTAACTGTATTAAGCGGGCAGTTGGTAGTAATCCGTATTCTTAACTCCAATATCTGAACTCTAATACGCAGAAAGGATGACGAAAATGCGAAACGATGCCGTAAGAATTAAAGATTTACCGCTTGAAGAGAGGCCCAGGGAAAAACTAAAAGCCCTTGGATCAGGTTCCCTATCTAACGCTGAACTGCTGGCCATCCTGCTTAGGGTCGGCAGCAGGGATGAATCGGCCCTGCAGGTGGCGACCAGAATACTGGCTCGCAGCGGCGGTTTAAGAAACCTGCCCGACCTTTCACTGGAAGAACTGCAAGAAAACAGGGGAATCGGGCCTGATAAAGCGGTTACGATCAAGGCAGCTCTTGAGTTAGGTTGCAGGTTGGCCACAACACCCCGTGCAGAAGCCGGCTCTGTCACCAGCCCCCGCCAGGCGGCCGATCTTTTTATGGAGGAACTGCGCTACAAGAAAAAAGAGTATTTTAAAATTTTGCTTTTGAACACTAAGAACCACATTATCTCCAGGGAAGAAATCTCCGTGGGCAGTCTCAGTGCCTCAATTGTGCACCCGCGCGAAATATTTAATATCCCGCTGCGTAAAAGTGCCGCTTCGGTAATCCTGTTTCATAACCATCCCAGCGGTGATCCTTCTCCGAGCCAGGAGGATCTTGAAGTTACCAGGCGGTTGGCCGATGCAGGTAAGATATTAGGTGTCGCTGTGCGGGATCATATCATTATCGGGGATGGTTGCTTCTTTAGTTTCCGGGAAAAAGGCCTCCTCTAGGGGGGTCTTATCAAAACAGGAATTATATGGTATCATTATGTTAATAAATTGCCGAATATAATACTTGCCTTAATCAAATATTGAACATGCTAAGCAAAATAAATGCTGATCAATATATGCCTGATGAGGCTTAAAAAATTGTAACTGCTGCCGTTACCTGCGACATAGCCCGCAAAGGACGGTCCATTTTATTTCGTTAAAGCGGTTCAGTTAGCGCCGGCATTTGACGTGTGGCGGAGCAGCCTTAATGGCCGGTGAAACAAAGGCCGGAGCAGGCCGGCCCGCAT
>SKOR01000074.1 GCA_007119965.1 Syntrophomonadaceae bacterium | reverse complement strand
GAATGAAGAAATTGATGTTTGGATTGTTAGTATTTGCTTTATTGATGGGGCTGTTAATCGGTGGTTGCGCACCTGACGAAGTTGTTGACGAGCCGGTAGACGAGCCCGAAGAAGATAATCCTTTTGCAGATGTTAGGGTCAGGCAGGCCCTGAACTATGCTATCGATAAAGAAGCAATTATCGAGACCATCTTTCAGGGTGTAGGTTCTCCTTCAACTGCCCCTGTTGTGCCCGCCGTGTTTGGGCACACTGAAGTTGGCCCATATGAGTATAATCCGGATAGAGCAAGGGAATTGTTAGCCGAAGCAGGCTATGAAGACGGGTTCGATATTGAACTGTTCCACCCGACCGGACGTTATCCGCAGGATGCAACCGTAATCGAAACTGTCCAGGCTATGCTGGCTGATGTCGGCGTAAATGCAACCCTGACCACCTATGACTGGGGCACTTACCTGGATACCGTAATTGTACCGCCGGAAGATGCGGAACACGATGCTTTCATGCTGGGTTGGGGCACAGTGACTCTTGATGCCGACTACGGCCTCTATGCCCTGTTCCATTCCAGCCAGTGGCCGCCAAGGAACAACGTTTCTTATTACGCCAACGATGAAGTAGACGCCCTGCTTGACGAAGCAAGGGTTACCCCGGATCCCGGCGTTCGTGAAGATCTGTACCGTCAGGCAATCGAGCTTATCTGGGACGATGCTCCCTGGCTCTTCCTGCACAATGAAGGTCAGGTCAATGCAGTGAGGGACAATGTGGAAGGTTTAATTCACCACCCGCTGGAAAATATCCTGGCCTGGAATGCCTACATTGAAGGCGAAGATGCACAGGACCTGGTTATTGCTATCGGTGCAGAACCGGAAAGCCTTGACCCGCTGACCATGAACTCGGCCCCTGCCGCTACCGTGGCAGAGCATATGGTTCAGAACCTCGTTTACCTTGATGTAGACGGAACATTACAACCTTCCCTGGCTGAATCCTGGGAGCCAACCGAAGACGGTCAAGCCTGGGATCTCTTCCTGCGCGAAGGTGTTACTTTCCATGACGGCGAACCTTTCAATGCTGAAGCTGTAAAGTACAACCTGGACCGCTTCATGGCTTACGGTGATTTCGAAGGCCAGGATGCTGCTATCTACGCATTCCTGCTCGATCAAATCAACGAGTTTGAAGTAATTGACGAGTATACTTTGAGGCTTCACCTTGATCAGCAGTTTGCGCCGATCATTTCGCACCTTTCCCACACCTTTGTCGGTATTCACAGCCCGGCTTCCCTGGAAGCCCTCGATGAAGGCGAACTTACAGAAGCACCTGTCGGTACCGGAGCCTTCAAATACGTTTCCTGGGACCGCGGTGAGCGGATTGTTATGGAACGCAATGAAGATTACTGGGGTGACGTGCCTCAACTGGACACCGTAACCTTTGAATTCGTCCCCGAATCCGGCTCCCGTGTAATCATGCTTGAAACCGGTGAAGCTCATGCCATCATGGCAGTGCCTCCCACTGATATTGATCGCCTTGAAGAAGCCGAAGGGATCTCAGTGGTCTTCGAAGACAGTGTTCGTGTTAATTACATAGGTTTTAATCCGCAGTAAATTTATAACTTTAAGTTGAGTTATAAAGGAAATAAATATGCAGTGTTGAATTGAGTTAATGGGGATCGGGCCAAAGCCTTAGCTGTTACGCGGCTTGTCTGAGCGTCCGATCCCCGTTTTTAATTAAGTTTAACTTTAAGATTGCTTTAATTGACAGTATCTTCAGGAGCTGACGCCAGTTGTATGGATATATAATCAGAAGACTGCTTTTGGCTATACCGGTTTTAATCGGGGTTTCTATTCTTGTTTTTGCCATTATAAGATTCATACCCGGGGACCCCGCCCGGGCAATTGCCGGTGTTCACGCCAGTCCCGAATATATTGAACAGGTTCGCAGGGAAATGCTGCTTGATGAAGGCCTGCATGTTCAGTATTTTACTTACATGTCCAATCTTCTGCAGGGTGACATGGGCCGATCGACTTTTACACGCAGGCCGGTAACGGTTGAACTGGCTCAACGGTTTCCGAATACCCTGCTGCTTGCTGCCACGGGCATGGTTATTGCTTCTATAATCGGTATGAGCGCCGGGGTTGTTTCCGCCACGAAGCGCTATTCGATTTTTGATAATGCCAGCATGCTGGCTGCCCTGGTCGGGGTTGCTGCGCCTGTATTCTGGCTGGGCGTAATGTTCCAACTGCTATTTTCAGTTCATCTGGGCTGGCTGCCTTCCGGGGGAATCGGCACCTGGAAGCACCTTGTTATGCCTGCGTTAACGCTGGGGCTGGCTACGGCTGCCCTGCTGGCCAGGATTACCCGTTCGAGCATGCTTGAAGTGCTTGGCCAGGATTATATCACCACGGCCCGCTCCAAGGGTTTGGTTGAGCGGGTGGTAATATACAAGCATGCTTTTAAAAATGCCCTGATCCCGGTGGTTACAGTAATGGGCCTGCAGTTCGGGACTCTCCTCGGAGGGGCCGTGCTTACCGAAACAGTATTTTCCTGGCCGGGTATCGGCCGCCTGATGGTCGATTCGATTCTGGCCCGCGATTACCCGGTTGTGCAGGGCGCCGTGCTCTTGCTCGCTGTGTTTTTTGTAATGATTAACCTGATTGTAGATGTAATTTATGCTTTCCTTGACCCCCGGATCACTTACGGAAACCGGGAGGTGGACTGAGAATATGTTTAATAAGAACGAAAAGATCGATGCCATCAGCGGACTGCCCACCCCGAAAAGGGATACCGAACTGAGCCAGGTGTGGCGCCATCTGCGCCGCAACCGTTTGGCCATGGTCGGCTTGGGTGTCCTGAGTATATTTGTTTTAAGTGCAATTTTTGCTCCTTACATTACAGCATACGATCCAATCAGGATTGACCTGGGCAATGCGTTTAACCTGCCTTCTGCAGAGCATCTTCTGGGTACGGACTGGCAGGGCCGCGATGTTTTTACCAGGATTCTCTACGGTTCACGCATTTCGCTTGCAATAGGCCTGATCTCCGTAACGATCGGCATGCTGATTGGAGTTCCGGTTGGGGCCCTTTCCGGATACTACGGCGGCCGTTTTGATCTTTTTATTCAAAGGATTATCGATATTCTGATTGCTTTCCCCGGGATACTTTTAGCGATTGTAGTAGTTACCGTGCTCGGGGTTGGTGTTGAAAACGTGATGATTGCCGTCGGGATAGCCTCTGTGCCGATCTATACCCGCCTTGTGCGCGGGTCTGTTCTATCTGTCAAGGAGCAGGGCTATGTTGCTGCGGCCAAGGCGCTGGGGATCGGCGATGGGCGGATTATCCTGCGCCATATTATGCCTAACTGCCTGGGTCCGATTATTGTCCAGTCTACATTCCAGATTGCCACGGCTATACTGTGGGCCGCCGGCCTTGGGTTTTTAGGCCTGGGCGCCCAGCCTCCCGATCCGGAGTGGGGAGCGATGCTGAGCAGGGGCAGGGAATACATCCGGACAGCCCATCACCTGACGACCTATCCCGGCCTGGCGATTCTATTTATGGTTCTTGGTTTTAACCTGCTTGGTGACGGGCTGCGTGATGCTTTAGATCCACGCTCGAGAAAGCACCGGTAAAAGAAACAGATATAAAGGAAGGTTGCCAATGGATTACCTGCTTCAGGTTGAAGACCTAAAAACAACATTTTACACCGATAACTCAGTAATTCGCGCTGTAGACGGGGTATCATTTAATGTAAAACCCGGCGAAGTTGTCGGCCTGGTTGGCGAATCGGGCTGCGGCAAAAGCGTGGTTTCCTTAAGTATAATGAGATTGATCAAGTACCCGCCCGGTAAAATTGAAGGAGGCAGGGTGCTCTATAACAACCGCGATCTGCTGACCCTTGATGAAAAAAGCATGCGTAAAATCAGGGGCAATGATATCGCCATGATTTTCCAGGAACCGATGACCTCTTTCAATCCGGTTTATAAAATCGGAGACCAGGTCAGTGAGGCGATTCGCCTGCACCAGGGGCTGGAACGCGAGGACGCCTGGAAAGAGGCGGCGAAGATGCTGGAGCTGGTCGGCATCCCCCGTCCGGGAGAGATTATTAACGATTACCCGCACCAGCTGAGCGGTGGTATGCGTCAGCGGGCAATGATCGCCATGGCCCTGTCCTGCAACCCGCAGCTGTTGATTGCCGACGAACCGACTACTGCCCTTGATGTGACTATCCAGGCCCAGATTCTTGAGCTGATGAAAGAGATTAAAGAGAGAATAAACACGGCGATTATTTTTATTACCCACGATCTTGGCGTTATTGCCGAAATGGCCCAGCATGTTGTGGTGATGTATTCAGGCAAGGTTGTCGAAGACACCGATGTTCTGTCTCTCTTCAACGAACCGCAGCATCCTTACAGCGCCGGTCTGATCCGTTCCAAGCCGAAGTTGGAGGAAGAAAAAGAAGTTTTAGAATATATTCCGGGCACTGTGCCCAATCCGATGGAGATGCCGACAGGGTGCGCCTTTCATCCGCGCTGCCCCGAAGTGATGGATATCTGCAGTCAGGAAATGCCCGATTTGATCGAGACAAAACCGCGGCACCTGGTACGCTGCTGGCTTTACCAGAAACAGAAAGCAAAAGGGGGCCTGTAAATGGAAGCCCCACAGCCAATCCTTGAAGTAGAAGGCCTGAAAAAATATTTTTCGATTAAGGCGGGAGTATTCTCCCGGGTAACCGGCCATGTCAGGGCGGTAGACGGCATCAGCCTGAAAATACACTCCGGTGAAACTTACGGCCTGGTCGGTGAGTCAGGGTGCGGTAAATCCACCGCCGGCATGACTATCCTGCGGATGCTTAACCCTACTGCGGGCAGCGTTAACTTCATGGGTGAAGACGTTTTCGCCATGGGCAAGGAAAAAATGCGGAACCTGCGTAAAAATATGCAAATAATCTTTCAGGATCCATACAGCTCTCTGAACCCCCGCATGAGCGTCGGCGAAGCGATCGGGGAAGCCCTCGAAGTGCACGGCATAGCCAGGGGTAAGGAACGCAGGGAACGGGTCGAATCCATACTGAAAGTCTGCGGTCTCGATTCTTACCATTACCGCCGCTACCCGCACGAGTTTTCCGGCGGACAGCGGCAGCGGGTAGGCATTGCCCGGGCCCTGGTCCTGGAGCCGCGTTTTATCGTCGCTGACGAACCGATTTCAGCCCTTGATGTTTCAATTCAATCGCAGATCGTCAACCTGCTGGAAGAACTGCAGGAGAAATTCGGCCTGACTTTTCTATTCATTTCGCACGACCTGAGCGTGGTTAAACATATGGCCGACCGGGTCGGTGTTATGTACCTGGGGCGCATTGTCGAGGATGCCCCGAAAAAAGAATTTTATGCTTCACCCCTGCATCCTTATTCGCAGGCGCTGCTCTCAGCAGTGCCTTCTATGCTGCCGGGGTTTGATAAAAAGCGTGTCATCCTGAAAGGAGACGTGCCCAGCCCGGCAAATCCGCCACCTGGCTGCACGTTTCATACCCGCTGCCCCCGGGCGGTCAAGATGTGCTCCGAGGAGGTCCCGGTTCTTAAGAAAGTCGGCCCCGACCACTATGCTTCCTGTCACCTGGTAGAGGAAGTGAGCTGAACTAAGCCCGCGGTTAAGCATTGTTAAACTGCCAGGTTTGCGGCTTTTTAACCGGTTCTGTTGTTGGAAGGCTTACGGCCGCCTCGCTGGTTTGCAGGTTTTGGTCTCTGTCCATACTGTCCATACAACGATACTTTTTAACTGTGATCCTGCATTGGGATCCTGACATAATACATTCCGGGGAGGAAAAACAAATGCCTCTGGCTCCAGAAAAAATATTAAGTGATTTGATCCGGATCAACAGTTCCAACCCACCGGGAAACGAAACAGCTGTTGGCCGGTATCTTAAGAAGCTGTTTGCAGATGCCGGCCTTGCTTCCGAAATCATAGAGCCTGAAGAAGGGCGGGGTAGCTTTGTCGCCCGGATCGGTTCCGGTCCGAAAAAACTGCTCTATCTGTCCCATTCCGATGTAGTCCCTGTCGGGGATGGCTGGGATTTCGAGCCCTTTTCCGGGGAGATAAAGAACGGGATTATCCACGGCAGGGGCGCCCTTGACTGCAAGGATTTGATGGCTGCCCAGGTATCAGCAGCCCTGCAATTAGTTGAAGAAAAGGCCCCCCTGCGGGGCGAACTGATTATTACGGCAACCGCTGATGAGGAAATGGGCGGGCGCCTCGGTGCCGGATACCTCACTGATCACCATGCAGATCTGATTAAGGCTGATTACGCCGTAAACGAAGGCGCCGATCATCCGATCATCATAGACGGCAAAATGGTCTATTTTTTGCAGGTTGGTGAAAAGGGTACTGCCTGGTGCACGCTTAAATCGCGCGGCACTTCCGGGCACGGCTCCATACCGTCCCTGGCTGACAATGCAGTGGTTAAAATGTCAAGGGCTGTTACCCGTCTGCATAACTACCGCGCGGCGGTGGTTGTAATTCCTGAGATGGAAAAACTGCTCCGCGAATTGGCCGCTCTCTGCAAGATCAAGGTTGATCGTACTCTCGGGCCGGACCAGGTCGATGCCCTTCTTGAAGAACTGCCCCTGGACAAACCTTTTGTGGAGGCCCTGCGGGCGATGACCCGCATGACAGTTTCCCCCAATGCAATCAGGGGCGGCTCTAAAACCAATATTGTCCCCGATTACTGTGAGGCCGATATTGATATCAGGATTTTACCGGGACAGGACTGCGAATATGTGGAATCTGAGCTGCGCCAGGTTATCAGCAAAGACATTGAAATAGAGTTTAATGAATACCGGGCTCCCACATTTTCCAGCTCTGATCTGCCTTTCTATAAATTGATGGAAGAACTTACCCTGGATATGGCCGGCAAAGATGCTCTCGTCCTGCCCGGAATATCAACCGGTTCCACTGATTCCAAGTATATTCGCAGTGCCGGTATTCCGGCTTACGGTATCGGCCATATGTCCGAGGGCTTCGACCCGAAGGCCAGGACCACTGTTCACGGCAGAAATGAACGGACCGACACCGCCAGCCTGCAGATGAAAACTGCATTCCTCAAAGAACTGGCTCTTCAGTATTTGAGTTAGAAATCTGTTGAGTGGAGGTGGCAGTCAATGAAAGCGACATTTGGCCACATGGGGACCCTGACCCCGATAATTGAAATGGTTCTTGAAGACCTCGGCCACGAGCCGGTAACCCCGAACCGGCCTACCCGCCGGACCCTGAGCCTGGGAGCCAAGTATGCTCCTGAATTTGCCTGTATTCCTTTTAAAATTGTCCAGGGCACTTACATTGAAGGCCTGGAGCGGGGCGCTGACACCCTGATGAGCGGAGGCGGCTACGGCCCCTGCCGGGCCGGCCTGTACGGAGAACTGCACGATCGTATCTTAAGGGATCTCGGTTATGATTTCGATTTTATCTTTTTTTGGCCTCCCCTCCGGAAGCCGGGCCATTTCTACAGGCAGATGCAGAAGTTGAAAGGTTCTCACTCGTGGAGATACCTGTGGAAAACTATAAGAAAAGCATACGGCAAACTTTCCGTGTTCGATGATCTCGAAATGGCGGCGCAACGGATCCGGCCGCGCGAATACAAGCACGGTTCCACTACAAGAGCTTTCGATCAGGCCTTTTCCCTGGTAAGCCGGGCAAAAACAGGGCCTGAAATAGCAGAAGCGGGGGAAGAAGCCCGTCAGATTATGAGCAGTGTGCCCTATGATGAGTGCAAGAAGCCTCTCAGGGTAGGCATCATCGGCGAAATCTATGTTCAGCTGGAACCATTTGCCAATTTTTTTGTTGAGGAACAGCTGGGGAACCTTGGTGTAGAAGTACAGCGCAGCATTTACCTGACCAGCTATACAAAACACGATGTCCTGTCTACGAAGGGTGATATGGGCAGCCGTAAACTGGCCATGCCTTACCTGTCTCAAAAGGTTGGCGGACACGGGCAGAACAGTGTCGGCGATATTATCCGTTATTCGAAACTCGGTTTCGACGGGGTTGTCCAGCTGGCGCCTTTTTCATGCATCCCCGAGATTGTTGCAAAAAGTTTAGTTCCCCAGCTCAGTAAAGATTACGGAATTCCCGTGCTTACCCTGTTTATAGATGAGCAAACCGGGGCAGCGGGAGTTCAAACCAGGCTTGAAGCATTTGTGGACCTGATGGAGCAGAGCCGCTCCCGTAAAACAAACGTCGGTGCTTAAGGTTTAATTCCCCTACTTTCGGGGACGATAGGTATTCATTACGGAGAGATGTTGATAATTGCCGCTAAAAATTGGTTCAATAGAAGTCCATCCGGGGTTAGCCCTGGCGCCGATGGCCGGTATAACCGACCATCCATTCAGGGTCCTGGCTAAAGAGCAGGGCTGTCCACTGGTCTATTCAGAAATGATCAGCGCCAAGGGCCTGGTCTATAATAACAGGCGCAGCAGCTTTCTTCTTTATTTCACCAATCGGGAAAGACCGATTGGTGTTCAGCTTTTTGGGTCAGATCCGGCCATCATGGCCGAAGCGGCCCGGATGATTGAATCACTCGGCGTCGATTTCATTGATTTAAACCTCGGTTGCCCCACCCCAAAAATTACCCGGAACAGTGAGGGAGGGGCCTTGATGCGCAGCCCGGCCCTGTGCAGGGATATTTTCAGGGCCGTGGCAAAAGCCGTTTCCTGCCCGGTTACCGTTAAACTGCGTAAAGGCTGGGATGATCAGACCCTTAATGCTCCGGTAATAGCTGCTGTTGCGGAAGCAAGCGGCATTCAGGCAGTTACAATTCACGGCAGGACCGTAAGGCAGGGTTACAGCGGCAGGGCCGACTGGGACAGTATCAGGCAGGTAAAGGAGCTGCTTTCTATTCCTGTAATTGGCAACGGCGATGTCGATTCACCTCTTTCTGCAGAAGAAATGTTTAAATACTGCGGCTGCGACGGGGTAATGATCGGCAGGGCTGCCCGCGGTAACCCCTGGATATTTGCAGAAACCGCCGCCTGGCTGCGGGATAAAACAGTTTTGCCTCCCCCAACAACCGAACAGGTTATCGAAATGGTTTTAAAGCATTTTTCGATGTTAATCGAACTGAAGGGGGAAGGCACTGCCGCCCGCCAGATGCGCCGACACGCCGCATGGTACATCAGGGGTATCGATGGAGCCGCTGCGGTCAGGCAGCAGCTGGTCCGGGTTACAAGTTTCAGGGAAACCGAAAAGATTCTCCGTGATTTTGCTGCAAGAAGCAACCGGTAATCCGGCCCTGAACTGGGCGCTCCCGCTAAAGTTTGCCGGTTGTCCCGGCACCTCGTGCCTGTTACGCGGCAGGTCGGCCTATTTTTTTATATGCCGGCAGGCTCATTTAACATGAAAGGCCGTGCTTAATTATTTGCCCTTACCGCGATTACCGTTGCCACAGGCCTGTATTAATAGTAGAATTAGACTGATCACAAAGTTGTGCACAGCAGCCGGAGCGCTCTGCCAAGAATAATAGCCTTGCACCCTGTGACGGAGGTAACAGCTTTGCAATCGGAACGTCTTTTTAGAATTGGTGAAAAACTAATCAGCCTCGACAGGGCGTTTCGGATTGCCGAAAAAGCCATGGAGCTGAGGGAACAGGGCTACTCACAGCAGGAAACCTCGAAGCGGCTTCAACTCGATCGCAGTTTTGTTTCCCGCCTGGAGTCGATTGGTGAAATCCGCAAGGGTAACCGGATCGCTGTTATTGGGTTCCCCCTGGCAAACGCAGTTCAGCTTACAGAACTCTGCCGAACCTATGACCTTGAATTTTACATGATTCTTAATAACCGTGAGCGCTGGGAAATGGTCAGGGACAAGCAGGCCCTTGATTTTTTCAACCGCATATTTGAACTGGTAGCCAGGCTGCGCCAGTTCGACCTGTTAATTATGATTACCTCTGAAAAATGGTTCCACCTTGCCGAAGCTCTGCTCGATATCCAGATCATTCACCTTGATCTCGGCCCGACCCCCATTGAGGAGGACCGCAATTTTGAGCAGGCGCGCCTGGAAAACACCCTGAAACAGATTATGAAGCAGCAGGGAAGGGAGAGCATATAAATTGAAACATGTCGTGGGGATCAGCCTCGGCTCTTCAACAAGGAATCACGTCGTTACACTCGAACTGCTTGGCGAACATTATAAAATTGAACGAATCGGCACTGACGGCAACATGAAAAAGATGGTTGAACTGATCAGGGAACTTGACGGCAAAGTGGATGCCTTTGGCCTGGGTGGGATGGATCTCTATATTTACGCCGTCGACCGGCGCTATGAGTTCAGGGATGCCAGAAGAATTTCCCGGGCCGCCCAAAAGACCCCGATTGTCGATGGTTCCGGCCTGAAAAACACCCTGGAGCGCCGCTCCATCGAACAGCTTGGCGAACAAACCGACCTTTTTAAAGAAACCAAAAAAGTCCTGCTCATGTCGGCCATGGACCGTCTCGGCATGGCCCTGGCTTTTGAAAAGGCTGGCTGTACGATGACTTACGGCGATCTGCTTTATGTTCTCGGCCTGCCTTTCCCCCTGTCATCATTAAAGAGCCTGGCCATGATTGCCCGGGTCCTTGCCCCGTTGGTCGGGCAGCTTCCATTTACGATGATCTACCCGACGGGTGACAAGCAGGCGGTAAATAAACCGCGCTACACCCGTTACTTCGAAGAAAACGATATAATTGCCGGCGATTTCCACTTCATTCACCGCTACATGCCGGAGGAACTGTCGGGGAAAGTGATTGTTACAAATACCGTTACCGTGGATGATGTAGAATTCTTAAGAAAGCGTAAGCTTAAAACGCTGATCACGACCACTCCTGAAATGGAAGGCCGTTCTTTCGGCACAAATGTTATGGAAGCGCTGCTTGTTTGTATGGCTAATGGAAAGCAGGAGTTGACCGAAGATCAATACAATTATCTGCTCGAAAAGCTTGATTTGAAGCCGCGAATTGTCGAACTTTCATAAAAAGACATGTTTTTTGGCTAAAGTGCCTTCAGAATGGCAAATAATCTTGACAACAGTAGTCGGACATCTTATAATATCAAAAATTAAAGGTTCACGTGATCAGTGTCAGGATTACCTTGACACTATCTTTATCTATGCAGGCTTCTTCAATTCTTGAAGCCGTTCTTTATTTTAGCAGCAGAGATCTACATAGCCAGATCACATGTCCTGGAAGCCGGAAATCAATTTCGCATTCAATTCCGTAAGGGGGGATTTTAGTGGAAAACAATGAAGAACTGTTGTTGACTAAAGACGGTTTGGAAAAGTTGGAAAATGAACTTCATCATTTGAGGACGGTTAAGCGGAAGGATATCGCCGCCCGTATCAAAGAAGCAATTTCATATGGTGATATAACCGACAACTCGGAATATGAAGATGCAAAAAACGAGCAGGCCTTCATCGAAGGAAGGATTATTACCCTGGAGAAGCTTCTGCGCAGGGCCCGCCTGCTTGAAAAAAGTGAGGATGCCGATGGTTATATAGCCCTGGGTTCTGTAGTTAAGCTAAAAGAGAATAACAAAGGGCAAAATTATGAATACACCATCGTCAGCACAGCTGAGGCGGATCCGACCGAGAAAAAAATATCCAATGAATCACCTGTAGGTAAGGCACTTATGGGTCGCTCCGTGGGAGAAGTTATCGAGGTCAAGGTTCCGGCCGGAAAAATGAGCTACAAGATTGAAGATATTAAGTAAGCACTACTGGAGGTAATACAATGGAGCAGGAGCAACAACAACTGAGCGAACTATTGCTGGCGCGGCGGCGCAAGCTAGATGAGCTGCGCAAAAGAGGCGTTGAACCTTTCGGGCAAAAATTCGAAGCTGACCACTATTCTGCAGATATCATTGCAAACTTCGATACCCTTGAAGGCAAAGAGGTCACCGTAGCAGGAAGGCTGATCAGCATACGTTCGCACGGTAAAGCGGCTTTTGCTCACATTCAGGATTACCGGGGCCAGATCCAGGTTTACATCCGCCTCGACCAGGTAGGACAGGAAAAATACGACATCTTCGACCTGGTAGATATCGGTGATTTTATAGGGGTCGCCGGGGAAGTGTTTAAGACACGCAAGGGTGAGGTAACTGTTAATGTTAAAGACTACACCTACCTGGCCAAAGCGCTGCGTCCCCTTCCGGAAAAATGGCACGGCCTTAAAGATGTTGAACTGCGCTACAGGCAGCGTTATGTTGACCTGATTGTCAATGAAGAAGTAAGGCAAACGTTTATTGACCGCAGTCGTATTATCTCGACCATGCGCGAACTTTTGAACGAATGGGGCTTTCTCGAGGTGGAAACGCCGATTATGCAGAATATTGCCGGCGGCGCTCTGGCCAGACCGTTTGTTACTCATCACAACGCACTCGATATTAAGCTTTACCTGCGCATCGCCACCGAGCTGCATTTGAAAAGGCTGCTGGTCGGCGGGCTGGATAAAGTATACGAAATTGGCCGTATCTTCCGCAATGAAGGTATTTCGACAATCCATAACCCGGAATTTACCTCTGTGGAAATATATCAAAACTATGCCGATTATGAGGATATGATGGAAATTACCGAAAACCTGATTTACCGGATTGCCCAAAAAGTTTTCGGTTCCGGCCAGATCAACTTCCAGGGCAGGGTAATTGACTTGACCCCACCCTGGCCGCGGGAAACGATGGTCGATATAGTCCGCAAGTATTCCGGCGTCGATTTTTCGCAGATTGCAGACGATGAGGCTGCTTTTGCGGCAGCCCGGAAGGCCGGGATGGAGCTTGAAAAAGGGCTCCCCTGGGGAGAAGTCCTCTACAAGTTTTTCGAGATGTACTGTGAAGAACAGCTCTTAGAACCAATATTTGTGACGCAGTTTCCGATTGAGGTTTCTCCGCTGGCTAAGAAAATGGAATCCGATCCCCGTCTGACCCTGCGTTTCGAGGGTTTTGTGGCCGGATGGGAAATTGCCAACGCGTTTACCGAGTTAAATGACCCCATTGATCAGCGCGAGCGTTTCGAACAGCAGCTCGGCAAGCGGGAGGCAGGCGATGATGAAGCCCATGTTATGGACGATGATTTCATTAATGCTCTCGAACACGGTATGCCCCCGGCAGGCGGCCTGGGGATCGGAATTGATCGGCTGGTAATGCTGCTCACCAATAATATTTCAATACGCGACGTTATCCTTTTCCCGACCCTGAAGCCGCGCCCGGTTGATGAGTAAATAAAAGTTAAACTTTATTAAAATAAAATAAAATAAAGTGCAAAATACATTTGACAGCAATATCTAACCATGCTATAATAAGAAGGTCGTGCCGGATTAGTAGTGAGCGGCCGACCCCGTTCTTTGAAAACTGAATAGGGTAAGGAAATTAGGTCTCTGTCTGGAGAATTTTTCTTCGGAGGGAAGAGATCTTGTGATCAGTGTAATTTTGGAGCTTAGGGTT
>SKOR01000015.1 GCA_007119965.1 Syntrophomonadaceae bacterium | reverse complement strand
TGTTACCTGATCATTGCGGTAAACTGCTATTTCCCGCTGACCTGCCATTTCTCCAATATATTGAACCAGGTTGTAGGTAAATGAATCGTAATTATCAATGACCAGGATCACATTAATCCCTCCTCGGCTAGTTGTAAGGCCCTGATTAAAACCTTAGCCTTACTAACAGTCTCTTCGTATTCACTGTGCGGATCTGAATCGGCAACAATACCGGCTCCGGCCTGGGCGTAAGCCTTGCCGCCGGAAAATATAATGGTGCGGATGGTGATACAGGTATCCATGCTGCCGGAATAGGAAAGGTAACCGACAGCCCCGGCGTAGGGGCCGCGCTTAACGGGTTCCATCTCATCGATGATTTCTATAGCCCTGATTTTAGGAGCGCCGGAAACAGTTCCGGCAGGGAACCCGGCAGCCAGGGCGTCAAGGGCATCTTTCCCATCTTCAATCACCCCTTTTACTTCTGAAACAAGGTGCATAACGTGGGAATAGCGGTCGCAGGCCATGAACACGGGAACCTCAACACTTCCATACTTTGCCACCCGCCCCAAATCATTGCGGCCCAGATCGACCAGCATTACATGTTCCGCCTGCTCCTTAGGATCACTTAGCAGCTCTTTTTCCAGCGCCTTGTCACTTTCCGGATCTTCACCCCGGGGCCTGGTTCCGGCAATGGGCCTGTTTTCGACAATGCCGTGATCAAGCCGGACCAGCATTTCCGGTGATGCCCCGGCCACCTTTAAATCATCAAAGTGCAGATAATACATGTAGGGAGAAGGATTAATTGAACGCAGTGCACGGTATACTTCAAATGGCGAAACCTCAGTTTGCACTTCAAATCTTTGGGAGAGAACAGCCTGGAGGATATCGCCAGCCCTTATGTATTCTTTGATTTTCTCAACCTTTTGGCAAAAATCCGGCCGACTGATGCTGCTTTTAACCTCAAGCTCCCGTTCATTCTGCTGAGAAAAACCAGAACTTAAACAGCTTTTCGGCTGGTTGTTACGGATAGCTGCTGTGAGCTGCTCAATCTTATTTACAGCCTGTATGTATGCCTCTTCCGGATCGGCAGTGACCCTGGCATTTACTATTACTTTAAGCTTCGAAGTGTAGTGGTCAAAGGCAATAACGCTTTCCGGAAAGATCAGGCAGGCATCGGGCAGGCCGAGGTCATCAAAGGGTTGATCGGGCAGATGCTCAAACTGGCGGACAGAGTCATAACCGATATAGCCGACAGCGCCCCCGAAAAAACGGGGTAAATCCGCGTTTTCCGCTGTCCTGAATAAGTCAAATGTATTTCGCAGCTCTTCTACCAGGCTGCCCTGCTTCCTGGTAACCCCGCCATCTCGATCAATTTCAATCTCATTACCATAACTCTTTACAGTTAAAAATGGATCGCCTGCTATAAATGAATAACGTGAAAGTCTGGCGCTACCTTCCACACTTTCCAGCAGGCAGGAACTTCCTTTTTTAAATAGTTTTGTGTATACCGAAACCGGCGTTTCCAGATCTGCAACGATCTCCCGCCAGACCGGGATCAGGTTATAATCTCCGGCAAGCCTGATAAAGTCTTCTTTTGTCGGGCAGTATGCAGTTTTTACTAACATTTTAAGAACTCCTTTCCAAATAAAAAAACCTAACGCCCTGGATAAGGGCGAAAGGTCTCTTCCGCGGTGCCACCTTAGTTAGATTCCCTTAAAAAAGCTTTTCCCCAAAGAGTAAATATTGAAGAGTCTTAGCCGCTCCTGTGTTCATTCAAGACCGCTTGAAAATAAAAAAACCTCTCGTCCACTGGGACGAAAGGTTATCTTCCGCGGTACCACCCGGCTTAAGACTCCTATCCTGCCGTAGGCAGAATTTGAGGATCAGGAATCTCTCTCGTTTCGGAGTACAGGCCAGTTGTCACAATGCCTGACCGATACCCGCTCCATTTTCACGGTCGGAGTTTCCGTCAGAGCCTACTCGCATCTTAATAATGCTTTTGGTCTGCTGCTCACAGGCCCATTCAGTTTACCGGTATGTGCCTGCTTTCCACTGGTGCAGGCTCGCTGTAACACCCTGGGCAAACTTACTATTCCTGATCAAAGCATTTGGCAATCTTCAGTTTTGTAGTTTATAACACAATACCGACAGCGTGTCAAATTTTTTTAATGTCAAGGGGACGTGTCAAGGGGACGGGGTTGTTGACAACTTAATTTATGCTTTCAATATAATACCCCTGTTAAGCCCTGTAAGCCTAAAGATTTGCCTTACCGACAAGCCTTCCTGTTTCAACTTTCTCAGGTAACTATCACAGGTATTTCTATCAACCTTTTGCCAGTCATTTACACTGCTAATTTAGCATGTCCTATCTATAAACTCCAGCGCCTCTTGATCAGTCAAGTGTTTTTCTTGTCTGCTTCACTTCTGAAAAGGTTGTCAACAACCCCGTCCCCTAGACAACATCTACAGCTTTAACTTCTTCTTTACTCTGCGCTCTCTGTTCTATTACTTTAACTTTCGAAACCTGAACCAGAACTACACCGCTTAGAATGATTAATGCGGCAACAATGGTTTGCGCTGTCACTGCCTCATTTAAAATCAAGTAACCCAGGATCACAGCCACGACAGGATTTACATAGGCGTACGTGCCGGCCTTGGAGGCGGGAAACGCTTTAATCATGTAGTTAAATGCGGTGTAAGCAAGGATAGAACCGATAAAAATAAGGTAAACCAATGCTGCTATCCCGTCAGCAGAAGCTTCTTCCATGCTTATTCCACCAAAAAAGGCTGCAGCTAACAAAAACAGTGTTCCGGCCGCAAACATCTGTATACCAACATTAGGCATCATGGAGCCGCTAACTATCCTTCTTTTCAGGTATATCGAAGCAATAGCCCAGTTTAAAGAAGCGCCAAGGACCGCCAGCATAGCCGGTAGTGTTCGGCCTTCCAACGTGAGATGAGGATTGAAAAGATAAACAACCCCTGCAAACCCTATGATCAGGCCAACCCAGCCCAACCTGCCTATGCGTTGATCACGGGGAACTATTACCTCGATCAAAGCCATAAATAAGGGGGTGGCGGCCAGCAGCAGCGCAGTTAACCCTGAATCTATCCACTGCTCTGCCCAGCAAACCAGTCCGTTACTGATAAATAGCAGCATAATTCCTACAGTAGCGATTGTTCTATAGTCATCAAACCGGTCGGGAAATTTCCATCCCATCACCCTGGAAGCCACCAAGATGATTAAACCGGCGGAGAAAAAACGCACCCCGGCAAAAACTAAAAATGGCATATCGGTAACACCTACCCGGATAGCCAGGTAAGTTGAACCCCAAACCAGGCAAACTGTAAGATAGGATAATATCGCCAAATACCTGTTATAAATCAAGATAGATTCACCATTCCAGATCCTGTTATATTAAATAGCTGCCGGTAATTTTCTGGCACGTATTGTAAACCATTCTACGTGAAACTCTCAAAAAACAAAACCCTTCTTTCATTTGACAATTTTAGGGTATAACTATTCACAAATAGATAAACAGGGCCATCTATAAGCCATCAATATTCAATACCATCTAAACTGCAGCCGCAGTCATCATCACAGCACCTGCTTTTAATGTTATACATGTCCATCAATACAGCATATGCACAGCCTACACCGGCTCGGACACTTATAGCCCCCGGTGCGCAGTTGCGTGCACAGGCCCCGCATTCCAAACAGGCATCACGGTCTGTAATTGAACTGACCTTTCCATTCAGGGTAAACACCTGCTGCGGACATACTTCGGTACATAGACCGCAGCCATTGCACTTGC